>JABSPR010000048.1 GCA_013214975.1 Flavobacteriales bacterium | reverse complement strand
TGGTCTGAGATTGATTATTATACCCTTAATATTGAATTAATTACGCCAAAATCAATGAGCAATAACAAAGAAAAAAAAATCATAAATCTAATTAACAATGAGTTGCTCCAAACATATAAATTTGAGGGCATAAGAATTCATATAGTGGAACCTGATTCAACCCAAATTAGAGTAATTAAATAAAATAAAAAGTAGCTAACAAAAGTAGTCGTTGCACAACCCCATAAAAGGGTAAATAATTAATCATTTCAAGCCCTTTTTAGGGCTTTTATTTTTCACTTATACTATTGGCTGCCTGTATTTTGGTAAGCTTAAAACGATTTTTATTAGATTGTAGAACACATTAATTAGTAGTTGTAGGTTTTGCTGCTCTACTATTCCCGTATTTCTGTGTTTCGCAATGTATTTTAAGTACTTTTTCAGATTATAGGCTGTGGCTGCCATATGCATCACCTTATTGGCTTGGGAGAGGCCTAATGTATTTACCTTTCGCATACCCATGTATTGGGTTAATGTACCAAAGACAGGTTCTACAGTGCTACTTCGCTTCTTTTTAAAGTGCTTTCCACGTTTGCTCCTTATACGTTGATTATTACGCTCATATTCTGCACGAAAGGCGGTTAGTGTTATTCGTTTTTCTTGACTCTTTTTTAAACAGGTAGATCGCACCGGACAGCCTTTGCAGACATGTTTGGAGGCGCGGTATTCTTTTTTCTTGGTGTCCGTGCGACTACAGCGAAAGTGTTTTACAAAAGGGATGTTCTTTCCTTGGGAGCAGGTAAATGAGTCGTTTTGTTCATTGTATACAAAGTCCTCTGGACCTCCTTTATAGGTCCCATGCGGTGGAATATAACTGGTTATTCCTTGGGCTTCTAAAAAACGATAGTTCTCTCCACTACTATAACCAGTGTCGGCCAATAGGGTATCAAATACTAATCCTTCACGCCATAAACGCTGCTTTAAACGCAGGGTAATCTCTTGTAATTGCTGATTGTCTTTTCCATCGGCATGATAAGCACAAATATCAGTGATCACATGATTGCTAGTGTCTACGCTGAGCTGACTCAAGTAATTGAGTTTTCTGGCTTTGCCCGGTTTTACACTGATGCGAGCATCGGGATCTGTGGGACTATAATGCGTTTTATTACTGGTGTATTTGGAACCCTTATTACCTGCTCCTGGACGCTGGTCTTGTTGCTCGATCCAGAGCTTATTTCTACTTTGGATCGCTTGTAGTTCTTTCTGATTAGCTGTAATGGTTTGTTGAGAGGGAGTCGCTTTATCTTCCTTGGGCTTACGATCCATTTTACTGATGTGACGAATTTGATGAAGATGAGCCTCAAGTTCGCTTGCTGGTACTTTTAACTCCAGACTATCCATTGATGCATTGGCTTTTACAGGAGCTGAGTCGATCGTTTGAGTATGACCATTCACCATGCCTTGCTCTACACAAAGTTTAAATACTTGAGTGAAGACTTGCTCAAAGACTGCTTCGGGGAACAACTGGCGGGTACGACTAAGTGTACTGTGCCAAGGCAAGGGATCATCAATGTCGTAGTTCAAAAAGTAGAGAATATCCATGCGCATACTGCAATGAGTCATCAACTTGCGATCGCTGATAATGTTCTCTAAATACCCAACTAAACAAAGCTTAAAAAAGACCACAGGATCTATCGATTGTTGCCCACAGGATCCATAATACCGTTTGGTCAACTCATATAAATAATCCAAGTCTAATACCGATTTTAAGCGACGGTAAAAGTTCTCTTCGGGTACATACTCACTTAACTGAAAGTGCGTGAACAACTTCTCTTGATAATCTTTCTTGCCTTGCATACATCAAGATACAAAACATCTTCATCAGTACTACCTACATTTATGTATCTTTATTCACTAAGTTGTGCAACAGGCACACTATGTAAAAATGCATTAAAACGCAGCTTAGCCAAACCGTTCTAAACAAGTATAATTAATATGAAAAAAATCACTCTCGTTTTATCATTATTATCTTCAATATTTTCATTTTCGCAAACAAAAGATACTATCTACAAAAAGTACAAAGATATAAATGACTTAAAAAATCAATTTAAAGCAATCGATAATGAAACGTTGGTTTATAAGGATGAGACCTTTAGTTATGAAGTTGAAATTCCAGAATGGCTAGAATTGGTAGAGAAAAATAATCTTAAAATAATGGGAGGTAAAATGCCCGCAGTTAAAGGAATTGTTAATGCAATTGCCATAGCTGGTTATAATAAAGAAAAGTTTGAATCTTTTGAGGA
>JABSPR010000047.1 GCA_013214975.1 Flavobacteriales bacterium | reverse complement strand
CCAAACAATATGAACAGTTAAACGTGAAACAGTATGACCAGATGTTCGTTGATTTTGCACATAACAAAGATGAACATCCTTAGAAGCTAAAGCGAGATGCACTGAAAGTGCATAGTTTTAACTCTTTTTGAGACCAATAAATAGGCCTTTTCTTATGAAAAAATTCGACTTGATATTACTCGTGGATGATGATAGCATCTCTACTTATATGGCTCGATTTTTTTTAGAGGAAATTGGATTCTCAAATAACACCCATGATGTACCAGGTGGAGAAGAAGCTTGTGAATTCTTGGCTTCAAATAAAATGGAACTAATCTTTCTTGATATTAACATGCCGATCCTTAATGGCTTTGAATTTATTGAAAAAGCTAAAAATCTTGGTGTGCTTGGAGATTCTAAAATTATTGTTCTTTCTTCTTCTCAACTTAAAGAGGATGTAGATAAAGCTTCTTCGTTCGAAGAAGTTATGGGATATATTGTAAAGCCTTTAAGAAAAGAAAAGATCGAAATCGTAATGAAGAAATTCGACGATACCGAAGTTATGGACGACTAAACTCAAAGTCCTCACCCCTATCTCATATACAATCGCTACATTCTCTATAGAAACTGGTTCTATTGAGAAGAGTTAAAAGATATATTTTCTGAGCTAACATGAATTAAGTGATTCTCATAGGCCAGACTTACCAATTCTGCAGAGTTTTTCACATCTAGTTTCTTAAGGATATTATTTCGGTGTGTATCCACGGTCCTAGCGCTAATAAATAATATTTCACCTATTTCACCACTTGTTAATCCTTTTGCGATGTACCGCACTACTTCTGTTTCTCTATCAGACAAAACAGAAAGGTTCCGACCTTCTTCTTTACGTATACTCTTTACTTGCGCTTCTACCAAAACGTCACTAACATCCTTACTTAAATAGATGCCTCCTTCAAGTATCGTATTTAGAGCTACGATAAGTTCGCCTGGTCCAGTTTTCTTAGATAGGTATGCCGAAGCCCCCAATTCTAATGCTTCCAAGACTACACCATCGGAAACATGCATAGAGAATACTATGATTTTAGTATTGACATCTAGTTTCTTTACTTCAGAGATTAGCTCTAACCCATTAGACTTTGGCATGGCAATGTCCGTAATTAACACATCTGGTGTAACATCTTTAATCATGCTCAAAGCCACATCACCATCTTCGGCTTTTCCAATAACTATATATTGGTCTTCTCCAATAAATAATTCAATAGCCTCTCCTATAAACGAATGATCGTCTGCAATCAATATTGTTTTCATCCTCCTCTTAATTTATCGTTATACTTAATCAAACATAAATGATTTAGATAATTTTGCTTACGCTAAAACAAGTAAAATTGTTGGTTCATTTTAGGGGTAAATCTTACATCAGTTAATTTTTATCCATTTCAAAACCAGATATTTGCAGTTATCACCAACAATATCCTAACAAGTATCTAAAGAATTATTAAAATGAACATGTTTCATTTTACCTTTGTATTCTAATTAAACAAGAGAAACCATTAAACAGCTCCTTACTTTTATTCTACTGTCTACCGTAATTAGTTCTTGTGCCCTCTTAGGGTTAAACACAAAAATGAAAACGCCAACAAAACCAGCCAAGATTCCAATCTTTACTGAAGCTGATAGCTTAAGGGGCGAAATAAATAAGTTTCGATCGAATAACGATATTCATTTTTATGCACTCAGCGTTGAATTCGACATCGAGAATAAATCTATTACCGGAGATGTTGACATCCATTTTGAAGCCTTAGCAGCTATCGACACCATTCAATTAGATCTTTATAAGAATATGGAAATAAATGATATTGTGTTTCAAGGAAGAAGCCTTGAGTTCGAAAGAAGGCACAATGCCATTTTTGTTGCGTTCAACAAAACTTTAGCTAAAGATGGTAACTACGTAATTAATGTTGCCTACGAAGGCGAGCCGTTAATTGCAAAGAAACCACCTTGGCAAGGTGGGTTTATCTGGAATAAGGACAAATTAGGAAATCCATTTATAGGTGTTTCATGCGAGGTAGATGGAGCCAGTTTATGGTGGCCATTGAAAGACCACTTATACGACGAACCAGATTCAATGGTGATGCACTATACAATTCCGAAAGAATTAGTCTGCGTTTCTAATGGCAATTTGATAAAATTTGAAATCAATGATCTTCAAAAAACGTTTACGTGGAAAGTTAGCTACCCCATTAACACTTATAATGTAACATTCTACATTGGAAATTATCAGCACTTCCGTATCCCGTACCAAAGAAACAGAGATGCTACATCGGGCAATGTTTTTAACCTAGACTATTACGTACTTCCTGAAAATTTAGTAAAAGCCGAGGTACACTTTAAGCAAGTAGAAAAAATTATCGAGTTTTTTGAATTAAGATATGGAGAATACCCTTGGATAAGAGATGGATATAAATTGGTTGAAAGTCCTTTTGAGGGAATGGAACACCAATCTGCAATCGCATATGGCAACAAATATAGAAATACAGTTGTGGGAAATTACGATTACATTATTCTACATGAAACGGCCCACGAATGGTGGGGAAATAGTGTTTCGGCTAATGATTATGCCGAAGCTTGGCTTCATGAGGGCTTTGCAACCTACAGTGAAGCATTGTTTCTTGAACATGCCGTTAGTTACACCGCTTATTTAAAACACCTAAAAGTAGCTAGCTTATTTATTCAGAATAAGAAACCTGTAATCGGACCATTTAATGTGAACTACTGGAATTATAAAGACACCGACGTTTACTTTAAGGGAAGTCTTATGCTTCATACACTGAGAAATACAATCGACCAAGACTCAGTATTCTTTGATATATTAAAAACGTTCTATCAAGAAAACAAATACTCTAATACAACCACAAAAGCATTTATAGAGGTTGTTAATCGAAAAACGAGAAAGGACTATAAATGGTTCTTTAATCAGTATTTGTATACCAGGCTAGTTCCAGTTTTGAAATATTACTATACCAAGAACGAACAAAACCAAATAGACCAACTGCACTTCAAATGGGGTAATGTTAATAGCGATTTTAAAATGCCAGTAGAAATAATGGTAGGCGAAGTTTTAACTACTATCCATCCTACCACAGAAGAGAATACCATCCCTCTTAATCAAGGCACTCGAGTTGAACTAAAATCCTTTAAAGGATCGTACTACTCTATTCTTGAAACAAAAGAATAGTATTATTCTATAAACACTCAGTATTAGTATCTTTCATAAAAAAAACATGGCTATATCTTTTACTGTTTCTGTTACACTTAATACGTCAACGGAGAACTTGTACAATGCATGGATGGATGGTAAATCACACTCTGAAATGATTGAGAGCGTTGCTACAGTTGAGAATAACACTGGTGGTACCTTTACTTCACACGATGATTATATTGAAGGTATAAATAAAGAGCTTGTTCCATTCTCAAAAATCGTACAATCTTGGCGTTCTACGGATTCTGAAGAAGTAGACGAAGACTCGGAAATTACCGTTACGTTCGAAAATTCAGATAACAAAACTCTTTTAACTCTAACGCATTCCAATTTACCAGATCATCAAACAGCCGTAGAAAGCGGATGGGAAAAGTATTATTTCGAACCAATGGTAAGATATTTCAATTCTTAAAAAGCTATGAAAAAGTTAATCTTCATTAATTTCTTTTCAATTCTAATTGCTATTTCCTCTTATGGTCATGTGGATCTATTATCGCCGGAAGGTGGTGAAACTTACACTGTCGGAGATGTCGTTTTGATTAACTGGTATGAGGTTGTGTATCATAGCACTGTTACTTGGGATTTATATTATTCTGGTGATGGGGGTAATACTTTTAATGCATTAACTGCACCTATTACATATGACGCGAATACGGCTACACATAACTATCTATGGACGGTTCCTGATACCGTGGGTAATGATTTTCAAATTTTTATAGAGCAAATTGGCACAATGAATACCTACGATTCATCTAGTGATAATTTTACTATTTCTCCGACCATATCTATTAATAGTCCTGCAGACGATAGCTCTTTAATTATCTATCCTAACCCGGCCAGTGATATTCTTCAAATAAAAAGCAACCAAGCAATAGAATCCATTAGGATTTATAACACGACTGGTCAATCTGTTATCGAGAGCAAAAGCTCTTCTACCATTGATGTTCGTATTTTATTAAATGGTACATACCTTGTAATATAATGACCGAAACAGGTTCTGTAAGTAGAAAATTAGAAATAACAAAATAGACTGATCGATGGGTAATTTAAAGAACAAATTATTTGTAGTTGGAATACCCATTTTCACCTACTTGGTATTCGTATTCATTTACGGAGGGAATGACCCCAAACAAACCAGTTTAAGAGCAAAGAAGCCAATTTACTTTGCCAAACAAGGTATTGCTAAGTATTTACCTGAAAACAGTCTTCTTGCAATCGAGACCGCAAAAATCTATGGCTTTAATGGTATTGAGGTAGATGTTCGCAAAACAAACGATGGAGAATATGTCTTATTTAACGACGAAAATTGCAACCGATTATTTGGATTAGATACGAATATAAATCAAATAAGCTCCTCTGATTTTTTAATAAATACATTTATTGTAAATAACTCAAAAACAAACCATAGAGGATTACTACTTAAAGATATGCTTGATCATCACGGCTCTCGATTTATTATCTTTCTAGATATGCAAATTACCTCTTTTGAAGATGCCGATAGCATAGCAAAAATCATAATAGAAAAGGAATTAACGAATAGTGTAATAATTAGCTTTCCCGATTTGTTTACAGCAGCATATCTGGAGAACAAATACCCCGAACTCATTTCATGTGCGTCTGATTTTTATGGAAACGACGTATTGCTGTACAATGTTTTCCCATATGATTTCAAACCTGATTTTATGGCCTGTAATGCCAATAATTTGGATAGAGACTACTCTACTTGGTTATTGAAAAACAAATTGAGATCTAGCGCTTTCATTAAAGATGTAACGGCAGACAATATTGAAAAGATATTGCTTTTAGAAATGGAAAACTTAATTATCGATTACGATACAACAATAACACAGGTTAACATCTAAACGGCTACTTTACAAAAGCCAATCTTTAGGCCTATAAAATTCCATCATTTTTTCATGTGGAGAATCCTTTTCCGGCGCATAGCCATAAGTAAACTTACACCTTCCCGGAAGGGATATTAATATGGAAGAAGTTCTCCCCTTTGTTTTTAATCCAAATATGGTTCCTCTGTCGTGCAGAAGATTAAATTCTACATAACGACCTCTTCGGTGTAACTGAAAGTCTTCATCAGCCTCATTGTATTCCTCGTCGATTCTTTTCTCAATAATCGGAAAATAGGAAGAGATAAAAGCTTCTGATATAGACTTAGCCATTAGAATATCCGAATCGAAGTTTCCAGAATTAAAGTGATCATAGAAGATCCCTCCAATACCACGCATTTCATCATCTCTGTGGCTATTTACAAAATACTCGTCGCAAGTCTTTTTAAATTTACCGTATACGCCATACGGCTCGCAGGCATCCGACCATGCTTTATGGAAATGAATAAAGTCTTCCT
>JABSPR010000046.1 GCA_013214975.1 Flavobacteriales bacterium | reverse complement strand
GGTTCCGCTTTAACCCATAAAGGCATCGAATTCCTTCCACCCATAGCTTCGTAAATATCCCAGTATGCACTACCGGTATTAAAAGCAGCTCTTTTAATTGCATCTCTTGTTTTAACAAGGAAAGGATGTGTTACCCAATCCACTCCCTCTTTAATCGACATATCCGAAGGACCAATAATTATTACCGATGCCTTAGGGTTCAGTTTTTTCAGGTATCTGATATTACTCTCAAAACGCGTTCCATAAGAAGCACACGCCTTCTCTGTCTTCATGTTGTAAAGTGCATTCCCTCCAAACTGAAGTATTAAGAGTTGAATATTATTCATGTCGTAGAAGGAAGAGAGGGAAGCGGTGCTTACCTTATTAAATCCTGTACCCCCAGCTCCTCTTAGAGGAATATTATCTACCCAGACACCCGGTTTTCCTTCTATAGAAAAAGCCAATAATTCTGGAAAATGGTTAACCGCACTGAACTTTAGATCTAACGTTTTCAAATCTGCATTTTGAATTTCCCAATCCAATACATCTTGCTCCATTGGATTAATCGTGTCATTAAAAACGATAGCAGTATCTTCTTTTATCTGGAGTACAAAAGGCTGCTTTGTTTTATTAAAATAGATTTTTAACCGACGCCAATCTTTTACATTTCGAGCTGCTATTCTGGATTTACTAAGTTTAATTTCAGCTGTGAATGCAGTATCTCTTCTTTGTCCATCAGCGTCTAAAATGGCCAAAGAATCTTCTGGAGTAAAGATGGAAATGAAGTTTAACATCGGACCATAATTCCCATGCTTTATCCTTTTATCCATTATCATGTAACGCCTAAATACTTCCCAGTTATCGTCGTATTCTTGTTTCGCTAATAATGTATTCGCCAAAGACTTTGGTGCAATCAACCCGGGTCCAGATCCGCCAAACTCACTTTGTAATTTCTTCCGTAGATAGCCCGTAATTCTATCACCTTCAATTTGAGAATCCCCGTAGTGTAGAATACGAATCGATTTTTTTGAAGCTTGCCCAAGTGCTTTAAAGAACGGGAACAATATCTTATGTCCTTCCTTTGGATAATGTATTTGAAGCTGTCTTCTTCTAATGGAATCAGATCTACGTAATCGATTAACCGAATCTAACTTCGCCTGTAATCCATCATCAATTTGCACCGAATCGGGAGCTACGATTTCATTTATTATCGACGCCTGACTTACAACTGGAAGGGCTTCTTCTGTATCCAATTTTAATACTTCAGCCAAGTTTGGCAGATATAACTTTTGACCAAATCCCACCGGTAAACCATCCGAAGGAAAGACAGATAATACTGCTGTTGATATTAATATCAGCCCAAGAAAAAATAGTATGATATCCCTTATTTTCAATTAACTACGTTTGGTAGTGCAAGTATAAGGAAATGTGCTGTGTAAGTCTGTGGATCTACCGTCAATAGTTATGTGTGCAAACTATCAATCCTTAATAATCTTCGTGCTAAATAAACCTAATATTAGTCCGACAAAAGGAAGACATGATACAAAGTGAAATAAATGTTCTCCGATTATCGTGTATATAATCGCCGACAGAACAGGGAATAGCGCCAAGCTAAATGAGCTAATAGATTCGCTTACCCCCAATGTTTCTCCTTTATGGGAATTGTTTGCATGAATTGCTATCAATGCATTAAAGGTTGGAAAGCAAAGCGATAAACCTAAATTCATTACATAATAGTAAGCAAAGAAATAGTAGAGATTACTTGTCATGGTAATACTAAACAGCCCAATGGTAACAAGCAATAAGCCAAGTATTAAGGTTTTAAACTCGCCCAATCTTTTAATAAATACCTTCGAAACAAATGCTTGATTAAATGCCAAAAATAATCCCACAACTAACATAAACATACCTAACTCTTTTTCATCAAAGCCAAATGTGTCTATAATAAACAAAGCAATAGAACCAATGTATGTTCCCATCATTGCGGTAAATAGCAACTTCATAACAAACAAGACCTTAATCTGCTTGTCGGGGTTAATTACCTTCATCCGCTTCGAAATATTAAACAAGCCCAATATGCTTTCCCCATTTGCTTTGACCCTTTTCTCCACCGGCAGAGATTCTTTTAACCATGCAAAAATGGAAATCAAAGTAATTACTGAAATGAATATTGCAGTGAGTATTGTTCCTGCATGTCCGAGTTCTCGAGATGCCGTGAAGCCACCTATTCCAGGACCAAGCATCATCGCTACTCCCGTTATTCCACCGATGTAGCCAAAGATATATAACTTTTCTTTTCTGGTTGTTATATCTGCAACATAGGCATTTGCAACAGACGTATTGCCTCCAGTAAGCCCATCCAAAATTCTGGATACTCCAATTATCCATAAGGGGAGCATCGTTCCCCATAGTTCATATTTAGGACTGTAGAGTGCACCAAGAAAGATGAACCAACTTAATAAAGTACCAACATGACTAATAAGCAAAACCGGTTTACGACCTAGCCTGTCCGACATTGCCCCCAAAACAGGAGACCCTATAAATTGAAAGATGGAGTATAGAGAAATAAACAAACCAAAAACCCATTTGGGTGCTCCATTTCCAAGTATGATAAATGGAAGTATAGGCATTAGAACTGTTGTGCCTAAAGAATTGGCAAAATTCAAAAGGTATGCCGGAAAAAACTTTCTATGTATATAACTTAAACCCATCTACCATAATTACTCTAATCCTCAACACTATAGAATAATACTTAATTTTTAATCTAATTATTACGCACTAATACGTAACTATTCATATTACCTTCGCGGTTACCAAACATTAATGACCAAGTGCCGTATAGCTGGCTACCAGATATGAAAATATCAAAATTTTCAATTCAAATTATCGAAGAAATAAGTTTAACCAAACAAGCTGATGTCTAATTGAATTAAGAATATAATAAGATGAAACAAGAACTCAGGGCTCTAGATTGCGAGCTGAAGAAAATTAAAGGATTAAGAAAAGATATTGACAAAGCGTTTACAGTTGATCCTGTGAAAAATAAAGTTTATTCAAGAATGATTAAACGATCTGAATTAAGAATAAATGTTTACAAACTCCAAATAGAAACAGGCGAGGTATACATTGATAATGAATGCTATGAAAAATCTATGAATGAAATTAGACGAGAAAAGAATGCAATAAATCTCTTGGAACACATCCTGTTAAGCCATGACGAATTTAATGCGATAAAATCTCTTGAGATTGGTTAATTAGCGGCTTGGCCTACATTATTCATCTCCAAAACTTCCATATTGTAACTATCTTGTAATTGAACGAATACTGATTTGGGAATAGCTCTGGCTCCAATTCTCCTCTTCTCTACGCTTGCGGTTATACCATAAAACACTTTTCTAACTCCCAAATAGCTTGCTCTTTTAGCAATTTGATAAACAGCTTGCTTATAGTTTTTATGAGAAAATTTATAGGAATAGTCTAGTCCTATTAATAAAGGTGTATAAGTGTTCTTTGTTTTATAACAAAAGACAACAGCGATTGGATGTTTATCACTCCCTTTTGGGTATTCGCTTTCCTTCAAACTCAACTCTATCATCTCCCACCCATTATCCTCATTCATATTTATAAAGGTCTTAAAAGGCAAATCGAATGTGTTGATAATGTAGCTTCCTTCCTTTACATTTTGATAAAGCTTGTAATATTCTTTCAACTTAACCTCAGGAACACTTTTTTTTATCTTGATTTCATATTTCTCCTCATAGTTAAAAGTATCTTGGCGCAGTTGTTGCCTTTTTTTCTTTTTAAGGGGTTGTAACAATTCTTCTTTTGTTTGCCAATTTAAATTGGTTAACTCATGAGAATAATCCGGCAAATCTGTTTTAATAAAACCACTTGCAATAAATAAATCTGACAATTCCTGGTCATCCTTATCAAAATCTCTTAAATAAATGGCATTGACCTTCGTTTTCTCTTGCAGGTCGACCAATTCGTTATACAAAACAAGAAAAGCTTCTTGCCAATAATTACTTGTTCTATCTAGATAAAGATGTTCACCTTCTGTCAATAAACATCCCATCATTAACGACTCTGTACACAATAAATATGGGTCCATTTTTCTGTAATCTTCTAATTCCTCTGATATTACCGAAGGCTTAAAAATATCATCTTTACAAAGGCATTTTGTGAAAAAAGTCGCGAGTATATAATCATCGTTAATATCCTTAATAAGAAAATAATAGAAGTCCCAGTTATTCTCTTTCTTTGGATTATCTGTAAATGTTTTCTCTAAAAAAACCAATCCATCCCAATCAAACGAACCATTATTTCCTAAAAGGCTATTCCAGATTGTTTTATCAATATCCTTTATTGATCTATACCTCTCCAAAGTTAATTCTCCTGCTTTTTCTGAGGTTTGATCTAATTTGCTTTCTACCGTACTTTCAATTTTAAAGAACTTATCTACGTTTTCCACCTTTACACCTTCCTCTTTTAATGCAATGGGATATAAATCAGCTAACAGATTCAAAACTTCGCTCATCTGATTTTTATCGTGATGCACATTAACGCAAATACGAAGACCTGCATTCTTGGCAGAAACAGCCGGAAACTGTGTTGGAGTGATATAAAAGCCCTTATCTATTAATTTCTTTGTTAGATTATAACTCACCTTGGGCATGCTGGTGGCCAAATAGAATATTGGCGAACTATTTCTTGAGATCTCTTTCAAATTGAGCTCTGATACCTTAGCTGAAAAGAAATCTATTTTACTTTTGAGATCTTGCTGAAGATTTCTCAACTCCGAAGACAAATGAAGTTTTGCTGAAGCAATTGCAATTCCAAGCATTGGAGGAGCAATAGGTGTCGTAAATATTAACGTTGGCCCACTTGTCCTGATTCTATTATACCAACGATCGTTTGGTAAAACTATTACCCCTCCGGTGGCAGCATAGGCTTTGCTCAATGAAGATACTAGGACCATCTGACTGTGAAGATTGACTTGATCTAAAATGTACCCTTTCCCATGTAAGCCAGCCCAACTCATCCCATGGGCATCATCTACATACCAATGGAATTGATCATACTTATTCATCAATACTTCCAACTGTCTAGCAGGAGCATAATCTCCGTACATGGAATATACACCATCCGATAGATACCATACTTTCTCGTGACCAACCTTTAGTTTTAAAAACTTTTCCTCTATCTGGTCACATCTACTATGTCTTACAAGCTCAACATTTACACCTCTTTCTTTAAGTAGTTTTACAGTAGTTTGGATGCTCGCATGAGCATGTTGATCCATAATGACAGCATCGTTATCGCTTATTAAAGCAGGTAAAGCAGCTTGATGCGCCAAAGTTGTACTAGGAAGAACAATCGTTTTAGCTTCAAATATTTTAGCCAACAGATCCTCTAATTGATCATATAAATCTAATGAAATAAATGCCCTTGAAAAGCCAAATTGAGTTCCATAACTATCTAAAACTTCCTTACAACCATCTATTAATTTCGAATTATTTTCTAATCCTAAATATCCGTATGACGAGAATCCGACTAACGACTTTTGTTCTATTTTAACATGGTTTGAATTCCTTTTCCCTAAGGCAGTTAAATGTAAAACGCCATTTTTTACTCCATTGTTAATGTTCTCTTGTATTGAATCAATAATCTGGCTGTATTTGGTCATCCTTTCTTTGTTGTTTTGGTTTGTAACAAATATTTTTACTTTATCGTACACTTACTTAAAGAAAATCGAATTCATGGAAATAAGCAAAAAACAGTTTGAGACAGAGTATCTTAAAATTTGGATTGAGAAAGGAATTATTCATACTACTTATACGCCAGATTTAGTTGTTTCCTTGGAAATTGCCAAGAAAATTGTTGCGGATAGAATCGCCTATACTGGAGGTCATTTGTATCCTGGCTTAGTAGATATTCGAAATATCAAGAGCGTAGATTATGGCGCTATGAAATATTGGGCTACCGAAGAATCTTACAGTTCTTTGAGCTCGATAGCTGTATTTTCGGATAAACGACTAAGCAAAATATTTTTCAATTTTTGGCTCAAGGTTGATAAGCCTTATAGGCCAACTAAATATTTTAATGACAAGGAGTCTGCCTACTTATTTTTACAACCAAATAAGTTTCTCAACTAAATTATTCCTCGTTCAAAAGGACATCCAGCTTTTCCAATATCCTAGATTGAAACCCCCCAAGCGCTTTCACGTCCTTCTTAATTTCTTTAATCTCGACAAGTATTCTCTGCCTGTCTTCGGTCTTGTTTATATTTCTTTTGATTTGGGCATGGAGCCTATCTAGGCTAGCCAGAATATACTCCCGATTTTTAATCGTTTTTTGATTGTACAACAAGGTAGAATGTGACTCTACTTTATACCAGTATCCATCTTTCTCTCCTCTATCAAAGGTGAAGCTACCGTTCGTAACTTTAAGAACAAACCTAGCATCAGTATTGGGAATGTACTTTCTAGATATTCCAAACCCCGACTGACGTACATTATAATCAATTCCAAAATTGTTGTTAATCGCCTTCATCTCAAAGAATGATTTAATCGGCTTGTCAACAACATCATTATGAGCGAGATTAAATTTCCTTTGGAGGGCTGTATTCGAGTCTACAACATTGCCATTTACATCTACTATCAGATAGAGGTCTTGGAACGAATTAATAATTTCTTTTCCCTGAGATACTAGAAATTTTTCTTCTAATCTTTCTCGCATCAAGTTATAACTGAGAGCCATATAATCAAGATGGTCCATTTCTCCCCCTACAACAAGTTCCTTGCTGAAATCTAAATCGGCAACGGATGCCATTGCATCCGTTAACATGTCTAACCTATCGTTGCTATCTATTTCTAACTTCTTGTGATTATAAATACTCGTATCCAGCATTATAAACTGCTCAAACAAATCATCATATTCATCCTTCAGAACATACTTAAGGGTTGGATCTCGAGCAAATTTTACATTTAAATCCGCCATTAACTCATGAATCTGCTCAAATTCATTATTAAACCTATTACCACTCTTCGCCATTTTATTATTCCTTCTTAATATAACATTACTCCAACTAAAGATGTTAAAGTGGCAAACAAGTCAGTCACTAATACCATCTAATCAGCCAATTACGTTAATTTAATAAAAATGTTTCAATATTCCCGACCTTTTAATCTTAATTAGAAAATATTTTTGTTTATATATTTTCCTTAAATTCTATATTTTAAGGCATTATCGAAAGAAAGGCTAATCTCTTTTTTACGAAAAAATACCGATTAACCTTTATGAGAGAACAACGTAATTTGTATATGCCGTAAAAGATATAAATTAGTGTTACATATCATTTAATGAAACATTTAAAAATCTCACAACAAGTTTTAGTAGTCGACAACAATCCGGTGTCAAGAAAGAAGCTTGTGAATGTTTTAAATAAAATTGAACTCTTTAACGATATAATAGAAGTGGGTGATGGTATCGCCGCACTTGTTGAGCTTCAAAAAGAAACTCCTAGATTAATTATTACCTGTATAGCAATGCCAAGGATGGATGGTATTGAACTAATAGAGCATGTGAAAGGAAGAAATCCTTTTATTAAAATAATTATACACTCTCAACTAAGAGACAAGAAAAATATTATTGAAGCTATGAGCAGTGGTGCCAATGGGTTTATTTGCAAAGGAGACTCTTCCCAAACAATAATAACTGGAATAAGACAAGTATTGAATAATGAATGGTTTCTTAGTCCAAACGCGATCAAATCATTCAACAATAACTTAACCAAGGTGAGGTTAAAACATAATCAACAGTCATTTTCTCAGAATTAGTTACACCAAGAATCTTTTTATATTAAGTTATTCTAGCGCCCCGCCTTCTCTACTATAAATAACCCATATTTTGGTATAGCCTTGTGTATCCCAAGTACCTTTCCATTCTTTTGCAAGAGTAGCGCATTCTCCTTCCCCAACTACTAAAACAGTTCCATCTTCAGATGTTAATGTTACTCCACCCGAAATAAAATACATCATTTCATCCGTACCATATTCGTGGTCTAAATACTCTAGTTTCCCTGCAGGGGCTGTTGTCATTCCAACTGCAAATTTTTTGTCAGAACTATATAATTGATAAAAGTCAACCATCTTTCTTCCTAGTTCATCCTTGTATTTTTCAACGTCTTTGCTGTCAAAGACCGTTCCTGCTATTTGCTCTTTAGTAAGTTTTGATGGATGTTTAGTATCTGTAGCCGAAGATCCTTGTGCGAGAGAGCTAAGAGAAAAAACCAATATTATTATTGAGGTAAGTAATGTTTTCATGTTTGAGTATTTATAGAATGATTTAAAAATAATTGCTTCTTAATCAAAGCTAATAATTAAATTAAAGGAATCGGAAGACAAGGGATGGATATGGAATTAAATCTCCTTCTCCAGCCACTTCATTAAACTCAAAACAGAAATTATTTTATATAGATTCTATCTGAGGACTCCTCATTACCAGAGGTAACCCTAACTAAATAAAGTCCTTCCTCTTCATTTAATTGAATCTGAGTAACCGACTTCGAAAGGTGTGAACTATGTATGAGTTGACCTGTCGCCGAATAAACAGAAACCTCACCTAAGCTTTCATTATCACCCAATCTAATATTGATTGCATTATCAAAACTATAGACCGATCTGTTTGAAACGTAATCATTTTCTATTGAAGTAGGTATACAACTCCCCGTAGTTTGACCAGCATCTATTGACGTGTTCGCGCAAGTTTCGTAAGCAAATCCATGAATGATTAGTTGCTTATAGTCAAAGGGAATTGTAAGACTTATCCAGCCAAAATGCTGGTTCCCATTCACATTAAACTTAACACCAACATATTTATTAGAACTGCCTTTCCAATACCCATAACTGCCATACCCAGATACTCCTAAGTTATAATAATTCGTAAGCTGTGAGGCACCAATGCTAAGACAATACGTCCCAGGGTTATCTGTCTGACCCCAAACTGTTACATCTGTATCATTAATTGCTACACCAGAATTAATTGCAAGTACGAAATTGAAATTTGCATTTATTGCGAAATACCCGTTAGATGACAATTGATGCAATCCAACACCATATTGTGTCCAAGGTTGAACATAAGAATATAAACAAGGTGCGACCATACCCACATTGATATTAATGCTAAAGTCGTCTACCAAATCTCCATTTAAGTCTATCCCGAAAGTCTCACCACTAGTGTTTAAAGTAACATCAGGATTAACATCTGTATAAACTACATCTGCATAAGAATAAGATAGGAGCAGTAATAAGCGCTGTAGCTACCAAAGAATAATGCCTTAATCTGTTGTCGGTTCTTTTCATGGAGGTTTGGCTTTTATCTATTAATACTCTGCGTACTAATATAAATACACCACGAAGGTGATAAAGTCTAATTTAAAAATATCAGTTTATCTTTGGCAAAATTTTCTGCTTCAATCAATTAATCAAGAAATGAGAAATATTTATTCAACTGTCCTTTTAGTTACCGCGGTTCTAATTTTCGCATCTATACACAGCAATATAATTCAAGCACAATCCGATTCAAGCAAAGAAACTGCTGAAACTAACAGAGCCGATTTATCAATCACCCAAAGAATAAGAGGCTCGGTTAAGGACAAAGAATCAAAATTCGAATTAGTTGGTGCTACCGTTGCCATTTACACAGACTCCATTCTATTAAAAGGAGTAGCAACAGATGTTGCCGGCATATTTAAAATTACCGATGTCCCAATTGGTAGATACAATGTGGTTATTAAATCTCTGGGTTATACCGATGTAGTTATTACCAATGTAATTGTAAACTCTGCGAAGGAAGTTTTATTTAATGTAGAGATGGAGGAGTCGATGATAACTATGGAGGATGTAGTTATTTCTGGTAACAAGCTTCAGGGGGAAGCATCAAACCAAATGGCCACGGTAAGTGCCCGAACATTTTCGGTTGAAGAAACGGAACGTTACGCTGGAAGCAGAGGAGACCCTGCGCGAATGGCTTCTAACTTTGCGGGAGTACAAGGGGCGGATGATTCTCGAAATGATATTGTGGTTAGGGGTAACTCTCCTTTAGG
>JABSPR010000045.1 GCA_013214975.1 Flavobacteriales bacterium | reverse complement strand
CTTCCCACCATACAGTATCTTTTGTGTAATCATCATATACTACAAATCTGTCTTGTGGAGATCTACCTGTAAATTCACCGGTATCAACAGATAGGCATCCACTGCTGGATAATTTACCTTGATTATTTCTTAGGGTAATTTCTGTTAATTTTTCCCTTGAGAAATTCCAATGGGTTTTTTGATTGTCAAGTAGAAGATAATCGATGGTAAGGTGTTTAATGCCTGTAGCCATAAAAATAGATTTAATGGTTCATTATAAATTTAGGCTTTCAATATCAGTGTGATACGATAGTGTTAAGTTGTTTTAAACATGTTCTTGTAGACAGCGTATGAAAACATTCCCCAACCTGATATAAATACTAATCCTCCAATAGGGGTGATAGGGCCAAGTATTGATAAAGCCGGAATTCCCAGAAGTTCTTTAGTAGCCAAGAGATATATAGATCCTGAAAATAAGACAATACCAATTGCAAATATGCTGCCTATTCTATTCAGTAAAGGCCAGTTATCTTTATTTAAAAGGCATAT
Organism: Flavobacteriales bacterium; assembly: GCA_013214975.1. Classification (NCBI taxonomy): domain Bacteria; kingdom Pseudomonadati; phylum Bacteroidota; class Flavobacteriia; order Flavobacteriales; species Flavobacteriales bacterium. The sequence goes on along the minus strand of JABSPR010000045.1, from coordinate 5,327 downwards.
TATCAGAATGCTAAGAGTGTGATACCATTGATATCTATTGGCTGTTTGGAAAGAGGATATTTGCTCAGAAGTTAAAAAGGCCCTAAAGTAATGAGCGGCCAGTGCTCCTAGTATTACCGCTATGATGGCGGATATACCAGAAAATAGTAAAAGTTTTTTTCTCATAGATATCGTATTGGAATACAAATTAGGTGATATTCCTTGTAGGTTTATGTGAAAAGAGAGAATTGTTAAGAATAGTTGTTAAATGTAAAGACCGATAAGTCCTTCTGGAGCTTCTATATCAATTCGTTTATTCTTACGATCAATGTTAGTAACTATTTCTTCTGTATGTGGAATTAATATTTCTTTACCTTCAAATTCTATTTGAAGAATGTTTTGTCCTTTGGTTTCAAGAATTGAGCTTACGTTTCCTATAAAGCCTTCCCTTTCATCAATGACTTCAAAGGTGATCAAGCTCTTTGGGTTGGAATCGTCGTAGGATGTGGCTAATTCGTCCGTGGTTGGTATAAATATGTTTGCGCCTAACAACAGATTTGCGTCGTCGATTGTTTCAAGATCTTCTAATTGGATAATATCAAACCCTTTGTCTTTACTTAAAATTGTAGATATGCAATACGGAACGTAAAGTCCGTTAATCTCGATATAAATAAAGTCGGGAACAGAAAAATCAAAGGCGAGATCGTCTCTTTTTAAGACAATTTCACCCTTAATACCATGTGTTTTAGCAAATCTCCCAAGGAGAGAATAATCTTCCTTGCTCATAGCTAAGAACAGTTATATTATTTTTCTTCTTTGCTTTCTTCCTCTGCAGGTGCAGCAGGAGTTTCTTCTTTAGTAGGAGCCTCAACAGGTGCTTCTTCTTTTACTTCTTCTTCAACTACAGCTTCAGCAGGAGCTTCTTCTTTTGCTTTTTCAGCAACAGGAGCTTCTTCAGAAGGACTTTCTATTACTGCTTCTGGTTCTGGCTCACCGAATTTTTTAGCAAAATTCTTTTTCCTTTTTGAACCAGTTGCTTTGGCAACCTCTGATTTTTTATCTCTTTCTGTAGTCCATGCAGCAAATTTAGTTTCAGCTTCAGCTTCAGTCATTGCTCCCTTTACTACACCTTTATCGAGGTGATTTCTTAATAAAACACCTTCTGTAGAAAGAATCGATCTGCATGTGTCTGTAGGTTGAGCCCCTGTTTTAACCCAATGTAAAGCTCGTTCTACGTCAAGTTCAACAGTAATAGGGTAGGTGTTAGGATTATAAGATCCTAGACGTTCAATAAATTTCCCATCTCGTGGGGCTCTGCTATCTGCAACTACTACGTAATAAAAAGGTTTGCTTTTCTTTCCGTGTCGTTGTAATCTAATTTTTGTAGCCATTGAATTTCTTTATAGTTAATTAATATGCCTGTTTAAGGCGTGCAAAGATGCGATAATTATTTTGAATAAAAAAGGATTTCAGTGGAGTACCGTAGAATTTATAGAATCTTATTTATTTAATTCTAGAATTCTTTTAGCCTCTGTAAATGTGGTTCTTTCTCCATTTTTGAAAGCTATTGCAAATGCGTTAGGATAAATCTTCCTTACTTCTGTTTGTAATTTTAAGGCTTCAGCAATAGACTTACAATGGCCAACTACATATTTGTATGTTTCCCATTGTTTGTAGGCTTCAACATCTTTTAATCCTTTGAAGTTAGCTGGAGTTAATTCTTTTTTCTTTGTGTCTGAACCAATTTGAATTCTAAATTCTACTTCATCTTTTCCTTCATTCGATTCATCTGCAGTTTCGCCTTTTCCTGATCCTGTATGGTCAAGTAGAGAGGTTTGAGGTTCTGCTGCTTTCTTAGCTTCTTCCTCAGATTTTTTCTCTTCTTCAGCTTCATGAGCTTCGTGCTCAGCTTCATTAGCGTCGTGGTCGTATTCCTCATTAGAACTAACCGCAGCAGTGGAATATTCGTAAACATCCTCTTCTTCTCTCTTGTTGATTGGGCAACCTTTTTTATCTACTGCTTCTCCAAGATAAGTGTCTGGGCAGTTGTCTTTGCTATCCCTAACTCCGTCACCATCCGAATCCATCGTGTAGAATATATCATCTAGGTCATCAGATTCCTCTTTGCTTCTAGTTCCTGTTCCTCTTCCAATTTTATAGTTAAAGCTAAATCCTGAATAAAAGAATTTATCCGCACCGCCTTCATTTTGTCCGTCTAATCCATCTGTAAGAGTGAAGTGGAATTTACCATAGATATTACAATCCATCATATTGGTAACTTTGAACTTGGCACCTAATCCAAGTGGAATAGATACTCCACCGAAAGATCCACGGTTTGATTCGAATTTGTAATCCCAGTTAACAACTTCGCCATCGCTTCTATCTCCTGGTGTGCCCTCTTCAACTGTATGGATTTTACCATCACCATCGTTCAATATTGTATCAACTCCTGTCCAGTAGTGATATTGATCTCCGGTACCTCCTTTCATATCGTATTTGACGTTACCCATTACATATCCAATTCCAAATAGCGCATATGCAGTAACTCTGGTCTGTTCTCTTTTACTACTCATGTTATTATCGCCATGCACAATAAACTGAGCATCTATAGCCATTAATGAACTTTGGAAGTTGATGTTTTTACTTGAATGTTCGGCATCTCTTAGTGATCCTGAAAGTTTACCATAAGTAAAATCCAAACCAGCACCAAACATGTCTCCTAGTCGTTGTGTTATGCTAATGTTAATCCCAAGATTAGATCTTGAAAGTCCGTTGATAGGAGTACTGTGGTTGTTTGCGAACTGACCAGATTGTATTGCTTCTTTTCCCCAACGAGAAACATCACCATAATAAACCAATGCCCCTAAACCAATACCAACTACTGGGAATATTTCTCTACTATTTGATTTCCCTCCTTCAGTAGTAGTAAAGCCGCTGCCTTCTGCTAGTTCATCTTGATCTCCAGCTAGTGCCCCTTTCGTAATTTCAGCGATTTTGGCTTGTCTTACTCTTCTGGCTTCTGCTTTTTTCTCGTCTTCGGCAACCTTAGCCTCTTCAATTTTTATCATGTGTTTTTCATGATAGTCAAAAAGTTCACTGTTTTTTTCGCCAGAGGAGCGGTTATCCTCTTCAGCAGCTGCAGCCATTGCAGCGTCATCCACGACCGTCATGGTGGTTTTTAATTTGGCAGAATTTTGTTCTTCTGGCGTTAAGCTGGATTGATCTCCTGTAGACGAGGTTGTTTCCTCTTTAATTTCTTTAGCTAATTCCTCTAAAGGGTCTGAGTCTGTCTGTGCATTTGAAGAAATACCACCTGGAATATAATCTGCTTCTGCAACAATTTCTTGAATTTGCTCTTCACCAGGCCCTGTAGAGGTGATCTCTCCTTTGAGGATACCTTCTGCTCTTTCTGCTCCTATAGTTTGATTGTGTTCGATTCCTACAATGCTTGCATCTTCATATCCAGCTTTTGTAACCTCTTTTAATATTTTTTTTGCGGACTTAACATCAGAAGCATTTCCGTATATGTATTGTAGCTCGTTGGGCGTAACAATTTCTTGCACCCCTTTTAAGCCTCTCCATATATCGGGATCAAGATCGACGGGTTTATCCGTAGAAGTTTTCTTAACTAGTACAGAAATGAAGACGTCTCCTTCATTTTGTGAATACGTGCTGAATGCGTTTACGCCGATCAACAGTACTATTATGCTTGTTTTTAATAGCTTTTGCACCATAAGTATTAAACTATGTCCGTATTTGGTTGTCACGAATCAATTGTCATACTCTAACAAATGTAATAAAAAACTTGAGTTTAGAACATGAATTTAGAATTATAGATGTTTTTTCTGCAAATAGTAGGGGGCTAGAAATTTGGTTTTAGCAAGTATTGAGAGTAAAATTTATTGATTTCATCAAGGGCTTCATCTGCTGTATCCACGACTGTAAAGAGATTTAAGTCTTCGGGACTAACTTTCCCTTGTTCCTTAACAGTTACTTTGATTATCCAATCAACCAGCCCTTTCCAATATTCTTTGTCTACTAGAATAATGGGAAATTTCCCTATTTTTTTGGTTTGGATGAGAGTTAATGCCTCAAAAAGTTCATCTAAGGTTCCAAATCCTCCGGGTAATACTATAAAACCTTGTGCGTATTTTACAAACATTAATTTTCGGATAAAGAAGTAGTTGAAGTTAAGTAGTTTATCTGGATCAATAAACTCGTTGGCGCTCTGTTCAAACGGAAGTTCGATATTTAGTCCGACAGACTTACCACCGCCTTCCTTGGCTCCCTTATTGGCAGCTTCCATTACACCGGGCCCTCCTCCTGTAATAACACCGTAACCGAACTGTGTAAGTTTATAAGCGATTTCTTGGGCTAGTAAATATTGATCTTCTTCAGGCTGAGTTCTTGCACTTCCGAATATAGTAACACAAGGACCAATTTTTGAAAGTGTATCAAATCCGTCAACGAATTCAGCGATAATTTTAAATACTTGCCAAGAATTCTCTGTTTTAATTTCATTCCAATCTCTAGCTCTAAAAGCTTTTTTGATTTTTTCGTCTTTTTTTTGATTTTTCATACTATAATGATGTTCTAAATTGATTTAATTCATTCAATAAGTAATGTGCTGTGTGACTTCTTTTTGCATCTCCAATATTTTCGGGTGTGCCCTGATAAAGAACTTCTCCTCCTTTTCTGCCACCTTCTGGGCCAATGTCAATAATATGGTCGGCCATTTTAATAATATCTAAATTATGTTCAACAATAAGAATTGTGTTCCCGTTGTTCACTAATTTGGTTAGAACAATTAATAATATCCTTACATCTTCAAAGTGCAATCCTGTGGTTGGCTCGTCAAGAATATAGAAAGTATTTCCAGTATCTTTTTTAGCCAGTTCAGATGCTAACTTTACCCTTTGTGCCTCACCTCCCGAAAGAGTAGTGCTCTGCTGCCCAAGAGTTATGTATTCTAGTCCTACTTCTAAAAGTGCCTTAAGTTTGATTTTAATGGACGGGATATTATTGAAAAAATCAAGTGCGTCACCGATATTTAAATCTAAAATTTCACTTATAGACTTCCCTTTATACTTTATTTCTAAGGTTTCGTCGTTATATCGATTCCCATTACAGTTCTCACATTTTACGTAAATATCAGGCAATAGGTTCATTTCAATAGTTCTGAGTCCTGCTCCTTTACAAGTTTCGCACCGTCCATTTTTTACATTAAAGGAAAATCGGCCTGGTTTATATCCTCTTATTTTGGATTCTGGTAAACTGGCCATTACGTTCCTTATTTCAGAGAATACGCCGGTGTATGTTGCGGGGTTGGATCTGGGAGTTCTTCCTAT
>JABSPR010000044.1 GCA_013214975.1 Flavobacteriales bacterium | reverse complement strand
TTTATTGAAGCCATAAACGCCTCAATAGTTGTTTGAACTGCAGCTTTTTCTACTCCTGTCTTACCCGCAATTTGTGTAACAATTTCTGCTTTTGTCATAATAGTTCTCTTCTTATATAATTGAAATTAATTAGCTCTTGATCAGTGAGTAGCAGTCCTATACACCCGCTCCTCCAATCGGCGGCAAAGATATATTATAATCCCTAATTGCAAAGTATTATATATTAATTTTGAATTGATTTAGCACACACTTACATATATCTATATCAATTAAATGGATTTTAGTAGAAAAATAAGAATCTGGTACAAGGAAAACAGAAGACATCTACCATGGAGAGAAACCATTAATCCTTATAAAATATGGTTGTCCGAAATCATTCTTCAGCAGACGAAAGTAAATCAAGGCTTATCCTACTATTTGAAATTCGTTGAGGAATTTCCAACAATAACGCATCTAGCTAACGCTTCTGAAGAAAAAATACTTAAAACATGGCAGGGATTAGGATACTATTCCAGAGCTCGGAATCTGCATCTTACGGCTAAGCACATACAAAGCTCATTAGACGGCACATTTCCTACTACATATGACAAAATAATTAAACTTAAGGGGGTCGGTGAGTATACCGCTGCTGCTATTGCTTCCTTCTGTTTCAAAGAACCAAAGGCTGTTGTTGACGGTAATGTTTATCGCGTACTTGCCCGGGTTTTCAATATCAACCTCCCTATAGACAGTTCTGAAGGAAAAAAACATTTCAAGGAATTGGCTTCTCAATTACTTGAGCCAAATGAACCAGACATGCATAATCAAGCAATAATGGAATTTGGAGCTCTCTGCTGCACACCCAAAAAGCCAATGTGTTTAAATTGCATATTTGAAGACACATGCTTAGCCAAGAGTCAAGGCTCTATTACTATCAGGCCAGTTAAGAAAATGAAACCAAAGACGAAATCAAGATATTTTAACTATCTAGTAATTTCTTCTCATGATCAGATCTTAGTTAACAAGAGAGAGGACAATGATATTTGGAAAAACTTGTTTGAATTTCCATTATTTGAGAGCATATCAGAAATAGAATTACACAACCTAGAACAAAGTGAACTTTGGAATACCCTTTTATCTCAAGAGAAAAAACTCACCGTAAACCAAATAAGATTGAAAAAACATATTTTATCTCATCAGGTTATTTACTCCACCTTCTGGGAAATAACTATTCAGACTATTGACAACAAATCGAAATACAAAACTGTAAAATTGTCTGATTTCCAGGAACTTCCAATACCAAAACTTATTGATAATTATTTTTCAAACCGCAAACTAACCTTTGCTAAAGAATAGCTTAATCGTTAGATTTGGGAATAATCTATAAAACACACCATGGCTGGGATTAACAAGGTAATATTAGTGGGTAATCTAGGAAAAGACCCTGAAACAAGATATTTAGAAAGCGGAGTTGCTGTAACTAGTTTCTCACTCGCAACCACAGAATCATATAAAGACAAATCCGGAAATAGAGTCGACCAAACCGAATGGCACAATATTGTTCTATGGAGAGGATTGGCCGAAGTTGCAGAGAAATATTTAAAAAAAGGCTCTCAAGTATATGTAGAAGGGAAAATAAGAACTCGGGCTTGGGACGATAAAGAAGGGAACAAAAGATATACTACAGAAATTATTGGAGACAACATGACAATGCTTGGTGGTAAAAAAGAAGGTGATAATAGTAGTGTACAAAATACCCCTCCTACTAACAGTCAACCGGTAGCATCTACTCCTGAAGTTTTATCCGACACGGATGACTTGCCATTTTAATTGTTATTGATTGAAACAATTTAATTTAATTATTTATCATATAAGAAAAATAGATAATGCTTACTAGTATAGCATTAATTCTTATTCTTCTCATTTGCTCTGCATTGATCTCTAGTGCAGAAATAGCGTATTTTTCATTATCGGCTTCTGACATGAAAACGCTGGATGATTCGAAAAGCAAAATGCAACAAATCGTTCTTCAACTTATAATAACCCCTAAAAAATTACTGGCTACTATTTT
>JABSPR010000043.1 GCA_013214975.1 Flavobacteriales bacterium | reverse complement strand
GCCTTCGTTATGGAGGCGTATTATGCTGCGTAATTTATTCATAGCTATTGATTTGTTTGCCATTTTGATCACTATTTAATTTAGTAATCAAAGGTGGCGCAATAGCCAAAAAAAATCTTTAAATAAGGGTGCTCACTTTCACCGATTTTTCCAATCTATAATAGAACCTATTTTATTCCAATCTAATAGTGTATTCATTTGTGTGAAAAATGCAGTCTTTATCTTTCTTGTTCTTAAATCACAAAAACTATCTGCCAAGGTCGGAGATTTCTCTAATTTCATCCATCAAAGACATGTGTTAAGAATCTGACATGCAGGTATTTAGTCGTGTTGTTTGCCCGGAGTTATTGAAATGTACTCTTTGCAAGGGTCTTGAAGTATATGCCATTCTAAAAGTTTATCAATGCTCATAGCTTGCGTAAAGATTTATTTTTGGAATGGGGCATTTTGTTAATCAGATATCCCTTTAAACCCCAGAAAAGCTTCAAGTCTTCAAGGAGTTGATGGTTCGAAAGCTGTCCTATCGGGGTCACAAAACAGATTAGAGCAAGAGTAAAGAGCAAGAGGGTAATCCCTCAATACTCATGCTGGAACTGTTCTGTTGCTAATCAACGCTCAGCTTTCCATTTAATTCAAATAAACCTTCTTAATAGTTGTTTCGCTTTCTGTCGTTACTCTTATCAAATGAATTCCTCTAGCAAGTGGTATTGAAGCATTTCCATTGATCCTTGATTGATGCACCAGCTGCCCTGTTAAGTTAAAGATTGATACTGAGCCATTTCCCTCTATTGTAACTGTATTGTTATAATGAGTGATTAAGGGCTTGATTGTTTCATGTTTTTCAATGCCAACGGTACATTCAATCTTTTCTGAGCATTCGCCCGACCAACCAATTGCCATAGATCCATCAATTTTAAGTAAGCCATCAAACATGAAAGAATTGGTATATATTGTCCCAGTCGAAGAAATAATGCACGAATCCGACAAACTTATACTTTGAACCTTTAATCTGCCATCAATAATTAATTTAGAACCTGCATCTATGTCTAAGTTAAAAAGACCACATAATTCAGATTCTTGATTCACTTCGATATGATTATCATTTAGTTGTAGATCTCCGCTGATGGTTACATTATTTAAAACAAATACGGAATCATCCTGAACAGGAGTATTACCATTTTCCCAGATAGCTTCATCCGTCCAGTCGCCATCGCATATTGTATAAGTGATATTTGCCCGAACGATTATAGTCAACGCAACAAGAATGATAATAGAGAATAATTGTTTTTTCATGTATTGGGTTTTGGATTAAAATTAAAAAAAAGATTCTGAACTCCAACTCACTCTAAAAAACTCTTTCCTCTTCCCTCCAAAACTCTGTTGTTCCTTGCTCTAATCAAGAGGTCTGTTCTCTTATCGGGAATTGTGGCAAATTGCTCATAAATATCACCTTCTCTATCTTGGATAATAATTATTCTTTCTGCTTCTGCAAGTGCTTGTTTCGTTTTAATAGAAGCTTCAATACAACGGTATGATTCTTTTTCCTGAATTGGAAGTTGCTTGTATTTACGATCATATTGGGTAATCTTATCATTAGACCTGTTCCATATTTTAACATCAGAATAACCAAAAGGAAAGCCACTCCATGCATCGATTACAAACGAAGGATGTATCATAAAGCCTAAACCATATTTAGGTGCAGCTGTTTTGCCAATCGATTCATTATGATGTATCCTGTTTTTATGGCTGTAAAGGTTAATTTCTGTTGTGTCCTGAATACTTAATACTACTCGACCTCTTGTGGCGATACCGCAAAAATCAGTAATCTGTTTTGTAATTTCTTCTTCTTCAGTGGTATTATCGTTTCTTAGAAAACGATACCAAGCTTGTTGACTGGCCTTATCATTT
>JABSPR010000042.1 GCA_013214975.1 Flavobacteriales bacterium | reverse complement strand
TACCGTTCCAATATTATTTTCTGAGCATAAACTCCATTTTTAGAGAATATTTTAATGAAATATATTCCAAAAGGGAATTTAGAAAGATCAATTTGTCGCTTGTTTAGAGATGAGTATGAGCTAAGTTTCTTCCCAGTGTTATTGTATATCTCGATAATATCATATTCAGTCCCTTTAGGTATGTTAACTACCCCGTTACTAGGATTAGGGTAAATCAACTTTTTTATAATCGCACCCTTAGTTTCAATTCCAACTAAAGATTCGTGGTATTTAGCAATCATAATTCCTCTATAAGCGTACATGGAACTATTTCCAATTCCAACGTCTAATGAATCCTCCAAAATATATGATGTAGTAAATAAAGTTGAAGAGTCACCCAACGCCACAGATGAATTACCTCCTTGTGATCCTTTTCCATTATACGTATTGGCCCACAAGATATTCCCATCGGTATCAAACTCTGCAAAAAAGTTATTTCCGTAAGTTGATGAATCGGCTTGAAATAATAATCCATCTTCTGAAGGATCGATATCCATAATTCCTGTAAATCGACCAGCAATAAATAGATTATTGTCTTCGGAAATTTCTATGGATAATATGATTGGTCCATCTTGTTCGAAGATCTTGCCCCACACAAAATCTCCGAGGGAATCATATTTTGCAATAAACGGTTGTACAGAATTGTTGATTGGACTAATTAAATACTCAGATTGGCTCGGATCAAGATCGAAAGCAAGGGGAGTGCTACCCGTTCTGTACTGTTCTCCGTCCGATAACACGGATTTATTCAATGTACTATATCCATCAAATTGCTTAATCCAAGAAATTGTACCTCCATGGCTAATTTTAGTTGTGAAAATTCCTGGTAATATTGTTTCGTTTTCATCGGTGATAAATATTGTGTCTGATAGACTTCTTCCTGATATGTATATAAAGCTATCGTCAAGTTCCACGTCAGTCACGAAAACAGCTCCCTCGCCGCTATATATTTTTGCCCACTGTAGATTGGCTTGTGAATCGTATTTTGCAAGATACATTCCTACACCTTCTGGTGAAATGGCTTCAAATTCATTGCCTAAAGGATTTAGGTTTATTGTGTCATTGAATGATCCGGAAATATAAAAATTTCCAAGTTCATCAGGATGGATAAATTTTCCATTATCTTCTAATTCGTCCCCAATATTGAAGGCCCAATCGAGCTCTCCAGTTGAATTATATTTTGCAAAAAAAGCATCCTTAGACCCATTAGATGTTAAATTATATGGATTGTCAGATGGATCAAAATCTACAGTTCCAATGAAATTTCCTGTTACAAAAACATTACCAACGTTATCTATGTTAAAAGTTGCTAATTCATCATCCGCGTATCCTCCAATAGTAACGACCCAATCGAATTCTCCGTTTGGAAAGTATTTTGCTAAAAAGACATCATTTGAACCATTACCATATACAAACACCGAATCAGAACTGGGATCCATATCTACCGGAGAAAACGCTGTTACGATCAAGCCACTAACAATTAAGTTGTTGAATGGATCTGTTTTAATTAATTGATTAGCGGCATGATTAGGGTATTCACCCATCGGATACACCCACTCAGGCTCATAGATTTGAGCATAACTATTGAATGTGAATAATAGAAATATAGTAGCTAATAGCTTATTCAATATATGAATATTAGAATGATGTAAAATAGAACATTAATCCGGCTATTCACCCATCGGTACTGTTTGAACTATTTTGTACAAATAACTTTAGAACTTAGCACTCCTGTCGATGAAATTACTCTTACAACATACAACCCGGAAACTATATTGTTAGAATTAATAGTAATTGTAGTACCGGTAAAATGGTTACCTACATATATTTGTCTACCATTTATATCTAATAATTGAAGATTAATTTCTTCAGGATCACCTTCTTTATTTTTAGAAATCTCAACGTTTAAAATATTTGTAAAAGGGTTAGGGAACACAGTCATTTTTAGGTTGGAATCATATACGACCGAGTGTGTTTTTCTTTCTTCAATAATATTAGAATTTCTTCTAATATCAGTTGACTTGGCTATAGGATCTAATATTCCAAATTCACATTGGCTGTATTTAATAGTTAGCATATCGTAGTTAGATGAAACGTTTTGAGTTTTACCGGTTACGAATACATCTCCTTCTTCAGATAACGTAATCGCATTTGACCCATCGATCAATAAGGAACCTCCGTCAAATGATTCATTCCATTGAATTGATCCATCACTCATCGCATACTTAATTGTTATAACGTCATCAGAAGCGCCAACAGTCACATAAAGGTAATTTACCCCGACAGTCACACTTGCTAACGAGTTACTAGGATTGGAAATAGGGTAATCGGTACTCCAGGTTTCATTGCCATCGGCATCATATTTTGTTGTAGTAATAAAAAAGTTACCTCCAAAAGTTGTTTCTCCACTTACATAAGTTGAGCCTACTTCATCTACTTGAAGTGTTATGTCAGTGGCATTAGAGAAAAACTGAGCACTAGAATTATCATATTCTTTCCAAAGAAATAGACCATCATAGTCAAATTTTACTATCATCCATCTCCAGCTACTTGAAGATCCAACGATCCAGGTATTTCCCAAATTATCGATGACCATAGAATTAAAATAATCTTCTGAAGTTTCTCCCCCATGAGATGAACTCCATGTCACGTTACCCAGTTCATCGTACCTTACAACAGCGATGTTGCGTTTCAAAGAATTAAATATTTCTCCTCCTACAAAAATCCCATCATTAGTAGCAATTACCTTCTTTGCAAAGGATTCCTCCTGCAACGCATTTTCAATAGATCTTGTCCATATTTTAGTACCAGAAAGGGCATTATATTTAATTACTCCACCTCCACCAGCACTATAAATGTATTCATCGGAAGGGTCAATACTAATAGATTCACCACCCGCAGCAATATCATTCGAGATCCACATTTGATTTCCTTCGGAATCATACTTCGCAATTGTACTTGTGTATTCTGATAAAGAATTTGGTTCTGAAGTTCCGGTAATGTAGATATTGCCATAACCGTCAATAGAAATTGCTTTACCGTTATCGCTTAATCCAATTCCACTATTTATGGTTTGCTGCCATAGCATGTTTCCTGATTCACCGTTTAATTTTTGAATAACAATATCTGTATTGCCTAAGGCTTGATGTATTTTACCTACAGAATATACGTATCCTAAGGAATCCACTACAATGTCATTAAACTGATTATCTCCCTCAACATTTCCAAGTGTAACGTTATTCCAGCTTTCCGTAAAAAATGTTGGATCGGAACACCCTGAACTATCAGGCATTTCAATATTAGGAGGTGTTAAACCACCACATTCAGAGAGTTTCTGAAAATAATTGGAAGGGGTGATATCTCCATATCCATATAAACCATTGTTTAAAAGAGCGGATTGTTCAG
>JABSPR010000041.1 GCA_013214975.1 Flavobacteriales bacterium | reverse complement strand
TAAACTCTTACAACTTCCAAAAACAATCCCAAAAGACGAGGATCACAAGATGAAAGTCTATCTAAACTACGCCGACTAAATTTAGGCATTAACAAATTCCTTATATACGAAGAAGGGGGAGCCGAAACTCCCCCCTCAGATGAATGAGTTTAATTACTCACTCAAAGTCTGCGGGCCTTCCGCAGTACCATTATTCAAATGAATCTTCCGAGGCTTTGCAGTCTCAGGAATTTCATTCCTAAGCTTAACCTTGAGTAGACCATTAACAAACGTCGCACCAGTAACAATAATGGTGGGACTCAACGTCCACTTTCTCTTGAAATTACGCTCGGCAATTCCCTGATGAAGAAAGCTATTAGTGAGTGTTTGGCGAGCCGTAGTATGATCCTTATTTGACTCAATAGTCAAGATATCATCCTGAACTGTTACCGCAATCTCATCTTCAGTAAACCCAGCAAGTGCAATTTCAATTGAAAACTCACTTTCTCCCCTCTTTACAATATTGTACGGAGGATATGCCGCTACCTGTTGTGTAGTTCCCACACCAGAGGAAACGAGACGATCAAAAAGCTGATCGAATCCAACAAGAAACGGATCGTTGCGAAGTTCATTAAAAATACTAGGAAGTCTATTTGTTACTACCATTTATTTTCTCCTTATTATAAGCAAGATATATTTAATTATCTTTTTATTAAACAAACCCGACCATCGGCATTTGCTTAATTCTAATTATAGCACCCTCACGTTAAGTTGTCAAGGGGCTATAGCAAATTATTTTTTATTTCCAATATTATATTTAGCGACAAGGTTCCAATCACCTTTGTCCCTGTAGGTAATTATTTTAATTTGACCCAAAGAGACAACAGGATCAGAACTTTTGTTCACATCAACCAAACTCAATAGGCCCCATTCAGCCAATAGATTTGTAATTGTATTTCTACGACCCAAATCGTTCTCGTTGAAATTAGTGGCTTTACCATCCAGAGCAAATAGCTCCTTAAAATGGACAATATAATACTTTCCTCTTTTATGAAGGATATGACACGACTGATATAATGTTTTTTCTTTACGGCTGGCAATACCAATACGAGTGAGTGTTTCTCTGATTTTTAGAAAATCTTCATCCTCACTCAATTCAATTTCTACTAATGAATTTAAATCTACTGGTACTGGCGTCTCATCATTTCTTTTTTCGCCTTCCATTTTGAAACCCACCTCTCTTCATACGTTTATGTATAAGAGATAGCTGATCACCTGTCAGTACCTTTGCGATCTCATAAGCCTTTCTATAATTACAAGAATAATACTCTTTGATCGCGTCAATATCTTCGTTCGCATCAGGCTTCAACCATCTCGCAAATCGCTTTTTCTTCCTAATGCTATTTAGTAGATAGTCATTCTGCAAGCGATTGTCAAGATGTCCCCGAAGGTTTACTTCATTGACATAAAGAACTGTGTCTGGAAAATAAGACAATGTGCGGTTGACAATAAACGGAACATATTCCTTTTCTGTCAAAGAGTCTTCATCC
>JABSPR010000040.1 GCA_013214975.1 Flavobacteriales bacterium | reverse complement strand
TCCATTACTGTACGCCGCATCCATTTTCTCTTTCCAAGAATCAGGTGTAGTATGCAGGTGCGCTCCTATTTGTGTTCTTGTAAATTCTGGTAGCAGGTTAGAAAATAGATACGATATACTCTCTGGGTTTGAGATACCAATGGTATCACTTAATGCAATAGTTTTAATCCCCATTGCAACTAGTTTTTGGGTCAATTCTATCACTCTATCCGGACTCCATTCGTCACCATAAGGATTTCCAAATCCCATTGATATATATATTACTAACTCTTTGCTATGCCGCAAACATAATGCCTGTATTGCCTCAACACGCTTCAAGGATTCTACAATACTTGAATTCGTATTTCTTTGTTGAAATGTTTCCGAAACAGATAATGGAAATCCTAAGAATTTAATTTGCTCGAAAGAGCAAGCATCTTTTGCACCTCTTTCATTAGCAACAATCGAAAGTAATTCTGTTGTTGTATCCTCTAATTTTAGTAACGACAACACCTTTTCTGTGTCTTGCATCTGAGGAATCGCTTTTGGAGATACAAAACTGCCAAAATCAATTACATCAAATCCAGTTTGAAGGAGAACATTAATATAACTTGCCTTTTTATCCGATGGGATAAACGACTTAATGCCCTGCATCCCATCTCTAGGACATTCTATAAATGCAATATCACTTCTTTTCACTTGACTTTAGTAGCGCCTCATTAATTTCTTTAACCAATACTGGCCCTTCGTATATAAAACCAGTATACAATTGAATTAAACTAGCCCCTGCCTCAAGCTTTTCTAACGCATCTTCTTTAGAATGAATTCCTCCAACTCCAATTATTGGAAACTTTGTTTTCGAATTATCATGCAAGAAGCGTATCACCTCTGTAGACCTTTGGACCAAAGGCTTTCCACTGAGCCCTCCATTTCCGATATCCGACAACATACTATCCGGAGCTTTTAAATTAGACCTATCTATTGTAGTATTGGTTGCTATAACACCGTCTAGCTTTACTTCTTCAACTATTTCAATGATGTCAATTAATTGTTCATTGGTTAAGTCAGGTGCTATTTTCAACAAAATAGGTTTAGGCTTCGATTTCAATCTATTGATTTCAGATACTTGATTCAACAAAGCTTTCAGAGGTTCTTTCTCTTGCAATTCTCTTAAGCCTGGAGTATTGGGAGAACTTACGTTCAGTACAAAATAGTCCACAACATCATATAGGCCTTCATACGCCTTTATGTAATCATTTTGCGCATCTTCGTTCAGAGTTACTTTATTCTTTCCTATGTTTCCTCCGATAATAATTTTGGAATTTACTTTTCTTAGGCGATTCGCAATTTCAATAACCCCATCATTATTAAAACCCATTCTATTAATTATTGCGTTATCCTCCTTTAGCCTAAATAACCGAGGCTTAGGATTACCATCTTGCGGCTTTGGAGTAACCGTACCTACTTCCAAAAACCCAAATCCCATACTACTAAGCTCATCTACCAAAACGGCGTTCTTATCAAAACCTGCAGCCAAACCGATGGGATTGCTAAACTTTAAACCAAACAAGTCTCGTTCAAGTCGTTTATCGTCGACTCTATATACTAAAGAAACAATTGAACTTACACCTGGAAATGCAAATAAAAATCGAATTAACCGAAATATTATGGTATGGATTTTCTCAGGAGAGAGAAGAAATAGAATTGGTCGAATAATTAATTTATACATCCTTTAATTTTAAACAAAATTAAGGGAATGATGTCTTAATTAAGCCCCAAAGGTTAAAAGATAATAAAGGGTTTTAATCTTCTAATTCGACCAGGTTAAATGTAGCATCAACGAGCGATTGATATTGCTCGCCAGCCTCCATTACACTTTCATCACCCTCTTCGAACATCCAATTAATTTCTACATAATGACCTGAAGTTTGAATTTCAGCAACCTTTTTAAAAAGCCCTAGCAATACACGAAAAGAAGTGGTATTAAAATACTCAAGCTCTGCGTTTACCACTGTTCTTAGCTGCGGGTCATTTTTATACCGATCGATCCAGTCCATTATCGGACGATAAAAATCTATAGGGTGATCAGAAATTGACCTGCCAGTAAGAGACAGCACTCCAGTATCTGGATTAAGATCTATTAATGGTGTTTTGTTTGTACGATCAAGATAGAGTGCTTCCATAAGCTTGTTTAGAATATGGAACGCATTAAAAGAAAAAAAGTTCTTAAATAGCTCCTAAAAATAAGTTGCTATCCCAAACTGATACCCGCCAAGTTTTGCTGCTGGGTTACTAAACAAATCTGTAGTTTTTTGAAAACGATAGTTCAATTTAAAAACAGTATCTGGAGTTGGCCTTAAGCTAAGGCCAAACATTAGAGAAGTAACTTCATCACCTTTTTGCATATTAACCACATTGGCTGTCGCTGGTTGTGTAGAAAATTGTCCAATATTATAATCGATCATCTCACCTCTTACATTCAATAACAATTTGGCGTTTTCAAATTTTAATATTTTACGATTCAAAATCTGCTGATTCACCTCAACAAATCCCCCATTCTGTTTAGTACCATATAAATCCAACAGATTATCAGGAACGTCAACATTAACCATCACATACTCTCCTTTAATATCTGTTGTTTTAAGATTGAAGGTCCAGTCGACTGCTATGATATTAACGTTCCTTCTGTCATCTACCTGCTCACCTTCTACTTGAAAGGTATTGTATGTTCCTCCATAATATGAAACCCCTATTTCCCCTACTTTTCTTCTAGAAACAGATAGTTTACCATTGTACATTGGCACACCATTATTATCCTCCCCAAACATCTCCTCATTCTTTCCTGCCGGAACAAACGTTCTACTATCCTCATTAATTACAATTTGATTCTGAAGACCATTTGTTACATAAGCATCGTATGAAAGAACTACACCTCCAGGATATAATTTGCCATGAAATCCAAACCCAACTTCAGATAAAGTAGACGGAATTAAAGTAGTTGAAGACAGTGGCCGATCAACAAAATCCCATTTAGGTGAATCGTGATTTGCATTAACAAGTCCTATTTGAGGAAGTAATATACCCGCTCTGAAATTTAAGGCCGTATTGATTTCTACATCAATCAAAGCCGTTTCCAAAGCAATCTCTTCTGTTCCATGTTCAAACTCTAACTCGGATAAGAACTTAATTCGCTCGTGAATAGTTGAATACAGAAATATATTAAAACGTCTTAGCTCCATTCCAAATCCCTCTGACACACCATCTTCAGCAAAGTAATTGGTATTAGCCTCCATGTAACCACCCACTGCTGTTCTCAATTTTTCAATTTGAATAAACGGTCGGTTGTAAATAGCATCTTGGTTAATCAGTTCGAACTTTGCACTATCCACAACTTCTGTGGTATCTGTCTGACTATATCCACCGCTTACAGCAATTGTAAACGATACAAACAAAATTATTGCTTTCGTAAATGCGCTCATTTTCATTTCAACATTAAAATTATATTCTTGTCATCACTTGCTACTTTATATCTAGCTAGGTCTTTCGTAGCGGGACCATTCAATACTTTACCTTCATTCGAGAACTCACTACCATGGCACGGGCAAGTTAAAAACGTACCGGTAGCTTTCAATTCACATAACTTATGCGTGCACAGCATAAGAAAGCCTTCGTACAATCCATTCTCTCTTTTAACAATATAAACTGGAGCCTTCTCCCCTTCCACCTTCACAACAAAAAAGGGCTTATCAAGGACTTCTAATTTATCTACAAGTAAAGTCTTTCCCCTT
>JABSPR010000039.1 GCA_013214975.1 Flavobacteriales bacterium | reverse complement strand
CCAGCACCACTAACCACTAATTTAATTTCTTCTATTTTTTTACCTGCCAATTCAACAGCATTTAACATTGCTGCTGAAGAAATAATAGCTGTTCCATGCTGATCATCATGCATAACTGGAATACTTAGCTCTGCTTTTAATCTTTCTTCAATTTCGAAACATTCTGGAGCCTTGATATCTTCTAAATTTATACCTCCAAAAGTCGGTGCAATAGCTTTAACAGTATTCACAAATAAATCAACATCAGAAGCGTCAACTTCAATATCAAAAACATCAATATCTGCAAAGATTTTAAACAATAATCCTTTTCCTTCCATAACAGGTTTGGAAGCCTCCGGGCCTATATTACCCAATCCTAAAACTGCAGTACCGTTAGAAATAACACCAACAAGATTTCCTTTCGCCGTGTATTTATACACGTCATTAACATTATCTGCAATCTCCAAGCATGGATGAGCCACTCCTGGAGAATAGGCTAAAGAAAGGTCGCGCTGAGAGCTATATGGCTTGGTAGGAACAACTTCAATCTTTCCTTTTTTACCCATAGAGTGATAATCGAGGGCATCTTGTTTATTGAATTTTTCCATAGTTTTATATATAAGATAAAAGTATAAAAAAATAGCCCTAAAACAGGACTACCATAACACTGCCTATCTAACAGCAGGTTAGCGCTTTAGGTTGTTTTTATTTTCATTTTTTGCTATGAGAAAAATAATCGTCTTTACTGGGGCTGGAATAAGTGTAGAAAGTGGAATTCAGACATTTAGAGATTCCGATGGGCTTTGGGAAAACCATGATGTTATGGAAGTTGCCTCCCCAGAGGGATGGAGCAACGATTTTGAATTAGTTCTTAATTTTTATAATGCGAGAAGAAAGCAAGTAAATGAAGTTAAACCTAATGCAGGCCATTTAGCACTTGTAAAGCTTGAAGAAAAGTTTGATGTGCAAATAATCACTCAAAATATCGACAACCTACATGAAAGAGCCGGTTCAAATAACATACTCCATTTGCACGGTGAAATAACTAAATCTCGAAGTTCAGTAGATGACTCCTTGGTATATGAAATAGAAGGTAACTCTATTCTTGCTGGAGAAGAGTGCGAAAAAGGATCTCAATTGAGACCTCATATTGTATGGTTTGGTGAAATGGTACCTAACATCCCCATAGCACATGAGATGTGTTCTCTTGCTGACATATTGATTATTGTGGGTACATCACTAAATGTATATCCAGCTTCAGGAATCATTAACTTTGCACCAACGGAGTCTTCAAAATATTTCATAGATCCTAAAGCAGAAAATATAATGCAAATAGAGAAACTAGAAATTATTAGAGAACAAGCAGGTACAGGGTTACCCGCTTTGGTTGATCAGTTATTATTGAAAGAAAATTAATGAAAAAGGTAATTCTTCTCTTTTCACTCTTGGGTTTATTCAACTCTTCCAGGGCACAAGACTTTGAAGCAGGATTCCAAGGAGGTTTGATTACTAGTCAGATTTCGGGTGATGCGTCAGGTGGTTACTATCGTTTCGGAGCAACCGGAGGGTTATTCGTAAAACGTCATTTCAGAGGACCTTATTCTGGTGAGTTTGCAATAACATTAGCACCTAAAGGAAGTAAACGATTTGTTAGAGATTCAAAAGGACGAATCATCAGAGAGGAATATAGACTTCGATTAGCCTACATCGAGATTCCCATTTTATTTCAATATACTTTGGATACATTATCTATAACTCTAGAAATTGGTCCTTCAATTGGGATACTTCTTGGCCAAGAAGAAGAGGAGGCAATAATTGTTAGCTATGGTGATTTTAATAAGACAGAGACGGGAATTATGGTGGGAGCTACCAAAAGATTTTCTGATAAATTCTCGTTTTCAATCCGAGGTTCTCACTCAGTACTAACTGTCCGAAAACATCCATCTGGAGGAATATGGAAACTCAATAGAGGACAATACAATACAGCATTAATGGCATTTTTTAAATTTCACTTCAATTAAACTATGAAAAAGAAGAAAATAGTTATTGCAGTTGGTGGTGCTTCCGGCGCATTATATGCTAAAATATTACTTAACAAATTAATTGGATTAAGTGATCAAATTGAGAACATCGGATTAGTTATGTCTACTAATGCTAAAGATATATGGGAGTTCGAAATCGGGGATAAATCGTAT
>JABSPR010000038.1 GCA_013214975.1 Flavobacteriales bacterium | reverse complement strand
TGTACTGAAGCAAAATACGTATCCAAGCCTCGAGGAGCTGCACCAGGAACGGTGACAATAAAACGGCAAAAAAATATTAAAACAAGACCCAGCCTTCCTCGGTAACTAACAGGAACGATTCAACTTACTAACAGAAACATACATGATTCTGGAGTTAATCTCAATTTATGGAGCTCAAATAAATAGAAACGCCCCTGTGGAACAGGGGCGTTTTAATCAGGACATCAATCTTACTCCGAAGTGACAGACAATCGATTAAACAATATCTGTGAGCAGGCCAATAGTTGTTTTTCAGCAATCTGTCTTTTCGTCAGATCTTCTTCAGGAACATTCACAAGAATAGAAACTTCATCGTCAATATAGTCCACAGCTAAGTTAAACCCTAAATCTAATTGCTTCTGGAATTCTATTTCCCATAGATCGAGTAATTCATTAATTGCGGATTTAACCAATATCGGATCCGAGATGCTATCTCTACTCTGATATAGATTATCGTATAGCTCAAACAACCGCTCTTGAAGAACCGGAACAGCTTGAATCCGAAAATCATCCATTATCATATCAGCTAGCAATAAGATATTATCTGTGGCCAACGGTCCGACATCATGAATAAGAGTTAACGCATAAAAAATAAACTCCTCCGCCAGAACAGGAGCCAGCTCTTTCGCGCTCACCAGGAGCTGGGCCTCAAGATCAGGCACATTAATATAAGCTGTATCCATTACTATTGATGCAACATTTTTTGATGCCAACTTTTCGTGAAACGTATGGCGAATAAACACGACTTCTACGATGACGAAAAGCAAAAGCAGGACGGAAACAATCGAGGTCGTCCTTACCGCTTTTTTTGCCACTATTTTTTCTTTTTCTACTATCGTTATTAAATCTGTCATAATTTTATCCTTATTAAAAGTTAGCGAATGTTCCCTGCATTTGGATCCAATTCATAAATCATCAGTTCAAGAGATGTCGTTAATAGCATGCGCTCTAGTCCTGCCGTATCTACCTCTGCTAACTTTTTGTAGGAATCTGTGTTTTTCAAACTTTTCAAACTCGAATTAATACCATCAAACATCGCTTTAACTTGAGCATTGATTCGCTCGGGATACTGCTTTTGGACTTCAGTTCGAAGAGTATACAAAATATGAAAAATCTCTGCTTCATTTAAGCCGGGATAGCGACCCTGCAAGGTTAAGTTTGTATCCACAAGGATCTCTTCAAGATCCCCAATAATCTTTTTCTGTAGTGCTGGCCCCATCTCACCTCTTATATTTTCGATCATCGAGTAACATTCTAATTCTATGAGTCCCTGGGATTCTTTTAATTTTAACGATAATTCATCCACATACGTCGGAAGAACTTCCGTTTGAATACTGTGTGCCAGATTTTTGACGACGGGACTGCTCATGAATTGAGGAAGAGCGGACTTAACCTCTGTAATAACTTCTTCTGTATCATACGTCCTTATAAATTGAACGATATCTACTATCAAAAACACAACAAGCAGAAGAATTAGCACTCCAGATATCGAGGATATCTTTGATTTAGTTTTTCGCAATGTTGCAGTTTCCTGCAATATTTGCGCGACTTGATTCATCTCATTTCCTTCTCCAGGATCTGCAGTGCTCATTATCTCGACCTTTCTGTTATATGTAACTAAACCTGATCCAGTGAGCCGTGCTAATTAAACCGACTTACCGTTTGTAAATTTTAGGACATCAAAAAGAAATAACAAGGCCTAATATATGAAAAGTTAATAATGAAAAATATTAATTTATAAGAGTTAATTCGTGGTCCAGTAACATTTTTCCATTAAAGATAAAACGTCCGATAAATTTTTCGCCGGCGAGCATTTTTGGACACCAAATTGAATCGTCCGCCCACATGTTATGATAGGGAAGGGCGTCTTCCGGAAACCAAATTGGAATAGCCTCATCGGTTTCTTTTGGATCCCCTTCAAATTCAGTTGCAGTATAGACCTCGCCATGAATGCTATGCCCATCTATGAACTGAAACATCAGCGTCCCGGCATGCGAGGGATTGAGCGGAGTAATGCACAACTCCTCCTGAGTTTCACGAATGGCACATTCTTCTGTCGTTTCGTCCTTCTCAAGTCGTCCGCCAGGGGCATTATAATACCCAGCACCTAGGCCACGTTTTTTATGAATCAGTAGGATTTTCTTATTCTTAAAAATAAACATTAACGTAGCCGTCTCTTTTGGACTCCACGTATCCCAGTTGACATCAGATACTTTTTTCATATCGATTTTCTAATACAGATCAATTTTACCTAATACACCTTCGAGTCCACCGTTATTTAGATCATTTTTCCATTGAGGCTTTAATCCAACCTTTTTGAGTAGCTTACGATCACTCACATAAATAAATGCCGTACAACCTGTGCAGCGTTGCTTTAAAAAGTCACCAAATTCTTT
>JABSPR010000037.1 GCA_013214975.1 Flavobacteriales bacterium | reverse complement strand
CTTTATTCAGCCTAGTCATTTTGAACCCTGGGGTGTAGTTGCACATGAAATGGCAGCTGCTAAGTTACCCATATTGTGTTCTACGAAAGTGGGGTCTTCTTCCGCTTTCCTAAGGGACATGGAGAACGGAAAATTGTTTGATGCGAGTGGCAGTAAAGAAATTGAAGAAGCGCTTGGATTTCTGATGGCTAAATCAGATAAAGAATTACATGCTATGGGAGAGATAAGTCTGAAATTGGCAAAAAAAATCACGCCATATTCTTGGAGCGCTACGCTTACAGCCTTTAACTTGGCTTAAATTCTGGTATCAATTTGTGTAACAATCTGTTATTATATTGAGTTTAACTACGATATAAACAAAGCAAAGTTGAAAAGTAGATGAATTTTAATTGGTATTGTGTGGGTTAAATAGCTTACTTTCAAACTAATATAGCTTAAACAAGTACATTTCCTGTAAATTAGAATATTATGGAGAGAAGAAATATATTTATAATCGGGGGGGTAATGCTCTTTACCTTTTTAGCATTTGGGTGCGGAAACAAGGGAGGTTCTGATGGTGTAGATGCATCAAAGAAAGAACATGTTGAAAGAACAAAGACCTCAAAATTAGTAGATGCGTTTACATATAATGCGTTTGTAAAAAGTTTAACGGATAATTCGGAATTTGGTATTACCGAAAGGCACGACATTAAAGTCGGAATCCAAGAATTAAGTATCGTGGCTAGCCATATTGATTCGTGGGAAGATCCCGGCGATTTTTTGAAATTTGAATTGATAAAAAGTTCAGGTGAAATTTTAATTGAAGAAATTAATGTGGATGGCTGGGTTAGATTTGGAGATAATTATCCGGTACCTCAGGAGCTTTTGGCGAAGAACAAACTAGATTCAGATAAATTTTTATGGTTGGATGTAGATGGTAAAAACTACCTATTCTTTGTGGGTTGGATGTATTCTGGGAATCCAGGTACGATGACGGTTGTTGACTTAGATGAGCGTAAAATTTGCGTAAATAAGAAGTTCAAAATAACTGGAATAGAAGACCATAATAACGACAATGTAAAAGATATCCTAGGTAAAGTTTCTTTGGTAGACAATGCTGTAATAGATATAGCTGGAGAGGATATCTTAAATCTATAAGGGTTATTTAACCTCGTTCTTTCGGAAGCAAAAATCCATGTGGTCGTTAACCATACCTGTGGCTTGCATATAAGCATAGCAGATTGTTGAACCAACGAATTTGAATCCACGTTTTTTTAAGTCTTTACTCATTGCATCCGATTCTGATGTACTGGCAACAAAGCCACTCATTTCATTGAGGTTATTTGTGATGGTTTTACCGCCAACAAATTGCCAGATATACTTATCGAATGATCCATATTCTTTTTGAATATTCATGAATAGGATAGCGTTTTGGATAGCAGATCGAACCTTTAGTTTATTTCGAATAATTCCGGCATTCTGTAATAGATCCTGAACCTTATCCTCATTATAGGTGGCAATTTTAGCATAATCGAAATCGTCAAACGCATCTAGGAAGTTTTCTCTTTTTTTTAGTATGGTTTCCCAACTTAGTCCAGCTTGAAAAGATTCTAGCAATAAGAATTCGAATAGCTTTTTATCGTCATGCTGTGGGACACCCCATTCTTCATCATGATATGTAATCATGAGTTCGTTGTTGGGCCAATCGCATCGCTTTTTATCCATTCTTCTTATTCATGATTAAGAAAGGAATAAAAGTAACCGCCATAACGCCCATAAAAATTAAGAATAGGTTCATGTTATAGATGATTAAAGCTACCATACATATAGAAGAGATAACCAATGCCACAGCTGGGAATATTGGATAAAAAGGAACTTTGAATGGTCTATCTAAGTTCGGTTCGTTTTTTCTAAGTGCGAAAAAGGAGAACATAGAAATGATGTATAATCCCAATGCTCCAAAACAGGAGATGGTAAGTATTTCACCTGTTTTACCTGTAGATAAAGCAACAAAGCCAATTAGCATATTAATGATTAATGCATTTGCAGGAGTACGAAATTTGGCATTTACCTTACCGAATATTTTAGGGATATGCCCTACTCTACCAAATTCAAATACAGATCTACCAGCAGCTAAAATAATCCCGTTGAATGAAGCTATAAGGCCAAACATACTGAAGCCAATAATAACTTTAAATAATGTGCTACTAGGATCCATAACTTGTTGCAATACCAATGGAATAGGAGCGTCTGATTGTGTAGGTTCTCCTCCTGCTGCTATTACCGCTTCCCATCCTGGCTCGTATACGGCACCTTCCCATCCTACAACACCAATTGAAGCAAAGAATGTGAGGATGCAAAGTGCAACTAGGGTTATCAGTGCCCCGCCAAACCCTTTTAAAATATTTTTTCCTGGATCTATTGTTTCCTCTGCAACGTTTGCAACCCCTTCGATGGCTAAGAAGAACCAAATGGCAAAGGGTAAACAAGCAACTGCACCGGCCCAACCGTTTGGTAACATATTGTTTGTTAGGTTTTCCATTTTAAACTCGGGCAAAGTATATCCTGCGAACACTAATAGAACAACAATCGCGATCATTGTAACTACCATTTCTACGGATGCTGCTGCTTCAACTCCTGAAATATTGAGCGCAGTAAATATTACAAATGCAATAACAGCGACCATCATCGTTGAGATACCATAATCTGTTTCTAATTGAGGGTATAGCATACTAACACTGGCTCCAATGGCTGATGCAACAGCTGGTGGGGCGAATACAAATTCGATGTTCTGGCACATACCCGCTAAGAATCCGAGTTCCTTTCCTAAACCCCTGTCGGCATAGTCAAAGGCGCCACCTGCTTTAGGTATGGCACATGCCATTTCTGTATAACTGAAAACAAAAGTGACGTACATAATTATTACAAAAATGGTAGCGATTGCCATACCCAGTGTTCCACCAATAGGCAAGCCCAAGTTCCATCCAAAGAACATTCCAGCTATAACGTATCCTACTCCTAAGCCCCATAGCATTATAGGACCTAGAGTTCTTTTTAATTCTGGTGAGTTATTTTCAGTTTGATCTGACATACTTGTTGTTTGTTGTGGTTATATCTTGGAAGCAACAAATTTAAATTAATTACCGACAAGACTTAAGAATAAGGTAAATACGGACTCCACTTGTTAACAACAGCCTGATTTTTGCGTATTAATATTAACAAGGTAATTTTAGTAGAGTATGATTATTCAAAACCAAGTAAAAATTGAAGTGCATGATAGTCTTTCTTCTTATGAGGAAAGGTTCTTGGTTGAATAGTTAGTAAAAAAAAATTGAAGATGAACCTTTCCGAATATACGGGAAGGTTTTTTTTGTTTGAAATAATGATGAGTAAAAAAGAAAAAATAATAATTACATGTGCCATCACGGGGGCAGAGACCACGAGGGTGGATAATCCTGATTTGCCAATAACCCCTGAAGAAATTGCGGATGCTACTTATGAGGCATACAAAGTGGGTGCTTCTATTGTACATATTCATGTTCGAAATCCAGATGGCACACCAACTCAAGACATCAAAGTTTTTAGAAGAACAATTGAGTTGATTAGGAGAAAGTGCGATATCGTGATAGAGACTACCACAGGAGGTGCTGTGGGTATGACAGCGGAAGAAAGGCTACAACCCATTCAGCTTTCTCCCGACATGGCTTCACTCGATTGTGGAACAGTAAATTTTGGCGATGAGTATATAATTAATACTTGGCCAATGATGAAGCAGTTTGCCGAAGAGATGTTGGAGTATAATGTGAAACCAACTTTAGAATGTTTTGATCTAAGTCATGTTTTTGCAGCGAATCGATTAATTGAAGAAGTATTATTAAAACCGCCATATCATTTTGGAATGGTGTTAAACGTGCCAGGAGCATTGCCTTACACGCAAGATAATTTGAAACTAATGATACGTGAAATGCATAGCGATAGTATATGGACAGTTGTGGGTGTAGGCGGCAAAGGAAGCATGATGGGAATTGCGGATGCTACAGAATTGGGTGGCAACATAAGACAAGGATTTGAGGATAATATCTACTTCGAAAAAGGAATTTTGGCAGAAAGCAATGCACAACTTGTAGATCGTGCTGCCTATATGGCAAGAAGTGCAGGTTATGAAATAGCATCGCCGAGTGAGGTTAGGGTAAGATTGAAGTTGAATAAATAATATTATGGAACACAGGGTAAATGGAAATTCATTTGGAACGCATCGAGTAATATCTCCGAAAGGTGTATTGCCTCAACCTGCCGATAAGCTCGATAACAACATGTCGTATATATACGATAATGAGATTTTGGTTGATGTGGAAATCCTGAATATTGATTCGGCCAGTTTCGCGCAACTCAAGGCAGAAGTAGATGGGGATTTAACCAAGTTAAAAGAGAGAATAATTGCAATAGTTGATCATCAAGGTAAAATGAGAAATCCGGTTACTCTCTCTGGAGGGATGTTTATTGGGGAGGTTGCGGAGATAGGCGAAGCCCTTAAAGACAAAATTGATTTACGAAGAGGAGATCGTATTTCCTCTTTGGTTTCTTTAAGCCTCACCCCTCTTTTTATAGAAGAAATAATAGAGATTAAGGTAAACGTTGATCAGGTATTTATAAAAGGGAAGGCGATTCTTTTTGAGAATGGGTTGTACGCCAAATTGCCAAAAGACATCCCTCCTGCCCTTGCCCTATCTGTTCTCGATGTAGCTGGGGCTCCAGCTCAAACAAAACGATATGTAAATAAAGATGATGTGGTGGTGATTATTGGAGCCAGTGGAAAATCGGGCTTATTATGTGCCTATGAAGCACAGAAGAAAGTTGGAGATAATGGTCTAGTTATCGGTATTGATTACAGCGATAAAGGAATATCGGTTCTTGAAGAATCAGGATTATGCAATCATGTTATAAAATTAGATGCAAGAAATGCCATCTCTTGTTTCGAATCAATTTATGGAATCACAAATGGAGATTTGGCCGACTTTGTTATCAATTGTGTGAATATTCCGGATACTGAAATGGCTTGCATTATGATGACAAAAAACCAAGGCAAAGTTTATTTCTTTAGTATGGCAACATCCTTTACCAAAGCGGCTTTGGGAGCAGAAGGTGTAGGAAAAGACATCGAGATGATTATTGGTAATGGATACGCCGAAGGGCATGCGGATGTTGCTTTAAATATCCTTCGAGAATCGCCGGAATTAAGAAAATATTACGAATCGGTTTATGCTTAAATAATATGTTTAGAAAAAAGTTAAATCTGTCTGATAAAAAAGTAGCGCTTGCTAGAAATCTGTCTAGTAAAATAGTTGATCCTGTTCAAAAATTTATAGATCGAAGCACTACCACAACGGTTGAGCGAGCAACTCTTCGCATGCTAGGTGCCGACGGTATAGATCAATATGATGTGCCGGTTGCTAATGTTATTGTCGACATTCTTGGAGATAATATTTCGAAAGGGGCTTCAAAGGCATACATCAATGCACTTATTGTAAAAGATTGTTCTGTTGAGAAGCTGAACAAATCCATAGCAGATGGGTTGAACATTTCGGATATAGAAGAAGTAGATTTCGAAAAGATAAAAACGAAAGGTGAAGAACTCATAAACATTTTTGCGGAAAAGTGAGGCGAAATGTAAAATATAGAAATGATAAAATCGTTGAGTATAATAAACCAGAGGCTAATCCTAAGCTGTATATAATAGTTGCTTCAGGGAACATATACGAGGACATTAAGCAGGCAGAATCTGCTGCATTGTTAGGGGTTGATATAATTGCGGTAATACGTGCGACAGCTCAAAGCTTATTAGATTATGTGCCTTATGGCGCGACTACAGAGGGTTTCGGAGGAACATACGCCACTCAAGAAAACTTTAAGCTGATGCGTGAAGCATTAGATAAAATATGTGATCGTGAGGGCAGATACATCAGCTTAGTGAACTATTGCTCTGGACTGTGCATGCCAGAAATCGCGGTGATGGGTGCTTATGAACGTTTGGATATGATGCTCAACGATTCGATGTATGGTATTCTATTTCGAGATATAAATATGTATCGAACTTTTGTAGACCAGAAGTTTTCGAGAATGGTGAATACGTTTGCGGAGGTTATCATAAATACGGGCGAGGATAATTACCTTACCACTTCAAACGCTTTTGAATGCGCTTATACTGTTCTCGCGTCCCAATTTATTAATGAAAAGTTCGCATATAACGCTGGTATGCCAGCTAGTTTAATGGGCTTGGGACATGCTTTTGAGATGGATCCGGATATAAAGAATGGCTTTTTATATGAAATGGCGCAAGCCCAAATGGCTAGAGAAATATTTCCAGAGGCACCTCTTAAATATATGCCTCCAACAAAGCACATGACTGGTAATATTTTTAAAGGACATGCTATGAATGCCATGTTCAACTTTGCGTCTAAAGCCACTGGTCAGTCGATTCATTTATTAGGAATGCTCACGGAGGCTTTGCATACACCCTTTATGCAGGATCGTTTCTTGGCTATCGAAAGCGCAAAGTATGTGATGAACAACATGGAAGATTTTTATGATGAGATTGAGTTTAAGAAAGACGGGCTAGTTCAAAAAAGAGCAGAATCTGTGTTAGATGAAACGCTTGATTTTTTACGATTAGTAGAGAAGAAAGGAATGTTTGATTCTATAGAAGAAGGATTATTCGCCGAAATGAAAAGGCCAAAAGATAGAGGAAAAGGGTTGCATGGGGTGTATGAGAAATCAGCTAATTATTGGAATCCCGCAGAAGAGTTTTTGAAAAAGGAGCTAGGTATTAACTAAAAAAATAACGCTATGAATATAAAACCTTATGGAGATACGCTTAACGATGGCGCCGTTCAATTGTCATTTACCTTACCAGTTCCACTCGATGCTAAGGCAAGAGAGGCAGCAAAACAGTATGTGAAGAAATTGGGATTTGAGAAGGCAGAAATTGTGTTTTCGAAATCGGTATCTGATCAGTTTAGCTTTTTTGTTTGCTATGGAAGAACTTCAATCAATTTAGATTATAACACGGTTGTAGTTGAAGAAATGGAACAGCATGTAATGTCTTTTAATGAGATAAATGAATTTATTGAAAAAGAGATCGGTCGTAAAGTAGTAATTGTTGGGGCATGTACGGGTACAGATGCGCATACCGTTGGAATAGATGCTATCATGAACATGAAGGGATATAATCATCATTGGGGCTTAGAACGTTATCCAATGATCGATGCTTATAACCTAGGAGCTCAAGTTCCGAACGAAGACCTTATCCTTTTTGCAAAAGAAATGAATGCCGATGCTATTCTCGTTTCCCAGGTTGTAACAGGTCAAGATTCACACATAAAAACCTTGAAGGAGTTTACAGATCTAATAGATAAAATGGGCTTAAAAGATAAATTTATCGTAATAGCTGGTGGGCCGAGAATAGGAAATAAATTGGCGACATCCATCGGATTTGATGTGGGCTTTGGCAGAGAATCTTATTCGGAGGATGTAGCAACTTATGTTGTAGAAAAGATGGTTAACGAAAAGAACAAAAAGGGATGGAAAGAAACGAAATCAATAAAAGCTTAGAGGAATTAGAAAGGGCGAAAGCTATAATTCCAGGAGGAGTTCTTGGTATTAGAAGACCTTATAATTTTGTTGAAGGTGAATATCCTGTATTTATAGAGTCTGGTAAAGGGTGTCATATTACCGATGTTGATGGTAATGAATACATTGATTTCTTATGTGGATATGGACCTATTATTTTAGGATATAGAGATACAGAGGTAGATAATGCTGTAGTTGATCAGATTCAAAATAAAGGTTTCTGCTTTTCGCTTACCCAAACATTACAAAACGATTTGGCCGAAAAGCTGAATGAAATTATCCCTTGTGCAGAGATGAGTTTGTTCGTTAAAACTGGTTCTGACGCAACGACCACCGCAGTCCGAATAGCAAGGGGTTATACGGATAGAACAAAGATAATCCGTTGTGGCTATCATGGCTGGCACGACTGGTGTGTGGAGGTTAAAGGTGGTATACCAGAAAAATTGTACGAGGATACTTTAGAGTTTGGGTATAATAATTTGGAAGGCCTTAAGAATTTATTAGCGTCTCATGGCGACGATGTTGCTGCTGTTATAATAACACCATTCGGACATCCTTTGGCGGCTGAAATGGAGGAACCTAAAGAGGGTTTTCTAGAAGGAGTAAAAGAACTCGCTCAAAAATATGGAGCTGTTTTAATCTTTGATGAAATAAGAACTGGATTTAGATTAAGCATGGGAGGAGCCCAAGAGTATTATAATGTAATACCAGATATGGCTGTTTTCGGAAAGGCAATGGCTAACGGTTATTCTATTGGAGCTATAACGGGTAGTGCTTCTGTGATGAAAACAGCAGAATCTAAAGTATTTGTCTCGTCTACTTTTTTCCCTAATAGCCTGGCGGTTGTTGCCGCACTTAAAACTATCGAAATATTACAGCGAGATAATGTACTTGATGCCATATGGGAAAAGGGAACTAAATACATGGGAGAGATAGAATCGATTCTTAAAAGATATCCTGAGGTGCAAGCTAAAATTACCGGTGTAGGTCCTATGTCGTTTATTACTTTTTCTAAGGATGAGGAGAAAAAATATAAGTTGAGAAGAACTCTTTTCTATACAGAGTTGATAAGAAGAAACGTTTTCATGCAACCTTTTCATCATGGTTACATAATGAGGGATCATACGGAAGAAGATCTTTGTTTGACAATTGGTGCAGTTAGAGAGTCAATTTACCTGGTAAATTCTTCATTTAGTTAAATATGTGTGCTTTATATTTGTATAATGTGCACATATCGTGTACATTGGAGTGCTATATATTCAAATACCACTATTTCTTAATATGAGTCAGTTTCAAGTCGAAGAGGCGGAAAAAAGCGTTGTGTTTACAGAGGAAAGCTTTGTTTTCTACAAAGAGGATCGGCTGTATAGTTCTACGGTTTAAAGATCGTCATACTACCACAGCAAGTGATCTGGATGAGGTTAAGATGATGTTTGCAGAAATTACTAATGGTGATGGATCAGATAGGATTAAAGTTATTGCAGGATCTAAAAGTAGAATGACTAAAGAGGCTAGAGATACTGACTTTTTTGCCTTTACAGATTATAAGGTGGATAAAATGGCGATCGTTATTTCTGATTTTTTCGGGAAGGTATTGGGTAATTGGTATATGAAGTACATTACGCAGCCGAAGTTCGAATACAAAATATTTGACTCAGAAGAAGAGGCTGATGAATGGTTGAAGTGAGTCTTTGATTTAACGCCTCTCCCCTTTTCTATTCTTCTTT
>JABSPR010000036.1 GCA_013214975.1 Flavobacteriales bacterium | reverse complement strand
CTTTTTCGGGCAAATTTTCTAAATCAATAAACGATATGTCTTCTTCAAATTTTGCTAATTCAAGTACCTGAGATCCGTTGCTTGTAAAAACCGATGATGCTCCGTCGAAAAGAATATCTGTTTGTCCACCCACTTGATTTACAGAAATAATAGGTGTGTTGTATAACACAGCTTTACTGCTTAAAATTGATTTTCTTTTTTCGGTGTATTCAAATGAGAATGGAGAAGCCGCGATGTGAATAATTAAATCGGCTTTATCGTTCTTCATCTTTTCTAATGGACAATTTAAATAAAGAGGGTTGTTGTCTTCATACCAGACATCTTCACAGATAGTTAGTGCAATCGTTTTACCATTAAAGCGAAATGTAGATGGATTGTCGTTAGGCTCAAAATAGCGGTACTCATCAAAGATGTCGTAATTGGGTATAAGCGATTTGTGTTGGGCAAAGCTGATTTTTCCATCGGATAAAAAGTAGGCAGAGTTAAATAGCTGTTTACCTGGATTTGCATTTCTGGATGGTCCACCTACAATGGCCGAAATGCCAATACACTCTTTGGCTATACTGTTTATTACATCTTCACAGTCTTGGATAAAAGAATCGAATTCTAACAGATCTCGGGCCGGATAACCACAGATAGCCAATTCAGCAAAAATAACCAAATCAGCTTGTTGGGATTTCGCTCGGTGAATAGATTTAATGATTTTAGCACAATTTCCCTCAATGTCACCTATTGTGTAGTTGAGTTGAGCTAATGCTATCTTCATGTAAAAGTACTGGTTCGGCGTTATTTAGGTAATACCGAATTAGAACATAATTCCTAAAGTAACAGTAATTGCTTTGGAGTACGCAACAGGAGCTAACCCATCTATAAGATTAGGTTGCTTGTCAATCTTTTTAGGAAATTGATTTGAAAAACCGTTGTTGAACTTGATACCCATTAGAAATGCCGTATTACCACTAATATTATATTCAGCACCAAAACCTACTACAAGTCCTGCACGGAACAAGGCGATTTCCTTCTCAATATATTGGTCGTCTTTATGCTGGACGCCATCAAATTCGTACACTCCTAAGCCTTCGTTTATATCATCAGCTCTAGCAGAAACTCTAACACCTAATTCTAATCCGAATTGCCCATAATATTTAAAATACCCGATTTCTTTTGTCATCATTTTTATAGACAATGGGAGAACAACATATTTTAAACGATATGTTCTGTTCGTTAAAACGTATGAAAGTGAATCGTCTTCAGTTTTAGCAAAAATACTATCGTTATAAGATAATTTTCCTCCCAAATTAGCAAAGTCGATACCTGTGAGAATTGAATAGTTATCACTGAAAGCGATTTCGGTTACAACACCATAGGTAAACCCTGTTCTAATACCAGTCCTTTTTAAAGGCTCGTTGTTTTCTGGTTTTATCCAACTAAAGGTAGGGTCAGCTTTGAGACCAATTCTAAGATCTCCGGCAAATCCGGCACTTGATAACGTAAATAATAAAACTATCAGAGATAACTTTTTCATAAATTTGTTTTTATAAAATGGATAGAGCTATAATGACTAATCTGCTAACAAATTATTCACTAACAGTCACAAAAATAATATTTTTTTGTCTAGTACTGACATCTTGTGAATCAGATAAATTTAGGGTTGATATTTCTGACATTCAACTTGATATAGAAGTTAAACGATTTGAAGTTGATTTGTTTCGAAAGGAGTACGCAACTCTTGAGGAGAAAACTGATTTCCTGAAAAACGAGTATGGCGATTTCTATCAATTTTTTTGTGAACAAGCTATACGGGTGGGACGTATCTCGGATGATGATCATATAAAAGATTTGAACTCTTTTGTGACGGATCCATATATAACAGAACTTAATATGGATGTGGAAGCCGAATATGCGGATTTTACTGAAATTGAATCTCGGATCGTAGACGATTTTAAGAGATATAAGTTTCATTTTAAGGAAAGCGAGATTCCGGATATATATACGTTCGTTTCAGGATTTAATTACTCTATAATAAGAACCGAGAATTCTATTGGTATTGGTCTAGATCGATATTTGGATACTGCAAAAAGCTATTATTCTCGTTTGGGCTACCCAGCATATATGATTCGGAAAATGCGCAAGAAATTTATCGAGGTGGATGTGATGTCTAGTTGGTTAAAAACAGAATATCCGATCGATGAATTAGAGAAAAATCTTCTGGAGAAAATTATTCATGAAGGTAAAATAGCCTATTTGTTAGATGGTTTAGTTGTTAATGAGCACGACTCTATTAAATTCGGTTATACACCTGTTCAGTTAGAATGGTGTGAAAATAATGAGTCGAGGATTTGGGCTACACTTATTGAGAACGAGGTGTTGTATACTTCTGATTATGATGTGTCTAGAAGGTATTTGGGTGAGGCACCATTTACGATGGATATGACAAAAGATTCCCCTGGACGTATTTGCGCTTGGGTGGGATTACAGATTATAAGAAAGTACATGGATCGAAATTCAGAAATGTCGATGAAGGAGTTAATGGAACAAAGTGATAGTCAGAAAATACTCTCTGATTCAAGGTATAAACCCAAAATATAAAGTATGTCGGATTCTAATATGGATATAATATTTTCAGTTAAAACAGATGAAAATAAAATCCCTGAAAAAATTGAGTGGGAAGCAACGGATGAAAACCAAAAGAGCGAGTGCAAGGCAATTTTAGTTTCTGTTTGGGATAAAGATCAGCAAAATACGATGGGCATAGATCTTTGGACAAAAGACATGACTGTAGACGAGATGAAGCAGTTCTTTCACCAAACATTATTGTCGATGTCGGAAAGCTTTCAGAGAGCTACTGGTGAGGATAAGATTGTTGGCGATATGCAAGACTTCTGCTTTCACTTTGCAGATAAGATGAATATAGTTCAGAAAGAGTCTTAGTAATTACTTAGCGAGATCTTGATTCGTTTTCTCGATGTAATTCAAAAGCTCACTACAACCTGTTTTTGTTACCGATGAGGTAGAAATACTTATGGGTAATTCGCCCCAAGTTTTTAGCATTTCTTTTTTGTAGTTCTCAATATTGGATTTTTTCTGGGATGCTTTAAGCTTATCTATTTTTGTAAATACCATCACAAAAGGGATATGTTTCTTCCCTAACCACTCCATGAATTCCAAATCAATTTGTTGCGGAGTATGTCTTGCATCAAGTAATACAAACATAGAAACTAAGTTCTTTCTTGTAAGAACGTAAGATTGAATAAGCTTTTCTAACCCCGCTCTATCATCCTTAGATCTTTTAGCATAACCATATCCAGGTAGATCCACAAGGTGCCATTCTTTATTAATTAGGAAATGGTTGATTAGCAGTGTTTTACCGGGTGTTCCAGAGATTTTAGCTAGCTTGTTTCGGTTGGTAAGTGCATTTATTAACGATGATTTACCCACATTTGATCGGCCGATAAACGCATACTCAAACATTTCTGTTTCAGGACATTTAGAAGCTTCTGCGTTGCTTGTTACGAAAGACGCTGATTTAATTTCCATCGTTTGCTAAATCAGGAAATTTATCTTCAAGCCAAGTCATCATCAGGCCGTTAAACTCTTCAGGATGCTCCATCATTGGTGCATGACCACATTTGTCGATCCAAAATAAATCTGAATTAGGAAGTAATGAATGGAACTCTTCTGCCACGTTTGGCGGAGTTATAATGTCATTTTTACCCCAAATAAGGCAAGTTGGTACAGTGAATTTTGGAAGATCTTTAGCCATGTTATGACGAATAGCAGATTTCGCTAAAGAAATTACACGTATTACTTTAGATCGATTATTTACAATTTCATAGCATT
This sequence comes from Flavobacteriales bacterium, assembly GCA_013214975.1. Lineage (NCBI taxonomy): Bacteria > Pseudomonadati > Bacteroidota > Flavobacteriia > Flavobacteriales > Flavobacteriales bacterium. The sequence continues at coordinate 3,628 of JABSPR010000036.1, read as the reverse complement.
CGTCAACTAATTCCTTCGTGCCATGCTTAGGATCGTAGAATGTAATTTCAACCTTATTTTTAACGAATTCATAGCTTTCTCGCTTAGGAAAGGTGCCACCCATAGCGTCTTCATATAGGCCGGAACTACCAGTCAAAACAAGAGATTTGATTTCGTCTCCATATTTAGAAGTGTAGACTAACGCAATGTGTCCGCCTAGCGAATTCCCTAGTAATGTAAAGTCATTTAAACCTTTAAATTTTACAAATTCACGAACATATTTAGAAAGGCTCCCAACGTTGGTGGATAAAAGTGGAGAAGTGTAAATTGGGAGAAGGGGTACAATAACCTTGTACTTTCCTTTAAAGTCTTCTATCACGTCAGCAAAATTGCTGAGAGCTCCAAAAAGTCCATGTAGAATAAGGATTACATGGCCTTCACCTTCTTCAATGTACTCGAACTTGTCTTCAGAATGAATTGTGTATTCCATGTTATACTTAAAGGTGTAAAAGTAGAATAAATACGCCAGAAAATGGACATATCTAATAGACAGTAAATCAATGTAATAAACGAAATAAGTTTTCTGGGGTTTCGAACTGAAATTCTAAAAATGGTGGAGTTAAGAATGGGATAAAAGCGCCAGGATTGTTCAAAACATGTTGATAACGAGTAATGTTATTAACAATCGTGGGAGAAAGTGGTAAAATGTGGGAGGAATATGGTTATATTTACGCACGCGATTAATTAGGCATGGCAAACTTTATAGGAGAATTTGATTGTAAAATAGATGCAAAGGGTCGCTTCTTGTTCCCGTCTGGGTTAAAGAAGCAATTAGATCCTTCGGCACAAGAGCTCTTTGTTGTAAACAGAGGGTTTGAAAAGTGCCTTGTTTTATGGCCATTGAATATATGGGAAGCCGAAACGAAAAAACTGAACAAGCTTAATCTGTACAAGAAGAAAAACAGAGAATTTGTAAGAAGGTTCAATAATGGCGCTACACAGTTAAATATTGATGGTAATGGAAGATTACTTCTTCCAAAGCGATTGATGGCATATGGTGATATGATGAAAGAGGTCGTTTTGAAATCTTTCATAAACAAGATTGAGATCTGGGATAAAGCAACCCATGATGAGATGATGAATAACGAAGAAATTGATTTTGCGGATTTGGCCGAAGAGGTGATGGGGGATATTGAAGAAGACCAAGATTGATGGAATACCATAATTCAGTTATGCTGGCACAATGTATAGAAGGATTAAATATTAAAAAAAATGGAATTTATGTCGACGTTACATTCGGAGGAGGCGGTCATTCAAAGGAGATATTGAAACAGATGACCGACGGCCGCTTATACGCTTTTGACCAGGATGGAGACGCAGCCAACAATACAATCGACGACGAAAGATTCTTACTAATCAGACAAAATTTCAGGCATCTCAAAACTAATTTACGCCAACTGGAAGTTGAAAGCGTAGATGGTATCCTTGCCGACCTAGGCGTTTCTTCACATCAATTCGATACACCAGAAAGAGGATTTTCAATTCGATTCGATGCCGATTTAGATATGCGAATGAATGATTTGGCAGAGCTAACGGCTCTGGATGTACTTGCGACTTACACGAAAGATGAGCTTGCAGATGTATTATTTAACTACGGCGAAATTAGAAATTCAAGACAGGTAGCACAGGGCATCGTGAATTACAGAGATAAAAAGGAAATCAAGACAGTTACCGATTTGAAAGATTCGATTCGATCGTTTTTGCAAAAAGGGAAAGAGAATAAATTCCTCGCAAGGGTATTCCAGGCATTGCGGATTGAGGTGAACGATGAAATTGCGGCACTTAAAGATCTGCTTACACAGAGCAAAAAGGTATTAAAGAAAGACGGTCGATTAGTGATTATGTCTTACCACTCATTAGAAGACCGGTTGGTAAAGAATTTTATTAGATCGGGTAATCTGAAAGGAGAAATAGAGAAAGATCAATTCGGTAATGTACTTTCTGATTTTAAAATGATTAGTAGAAAGGCTATAGTGCCAACGGAAGAGGAGATGGAAATTAATTCTCGTGCAAGAAGCGCGAAACTGAGAATAGCAGAAAAAATTTAGGGTAATGTCTAAAGTGAAAAAGGAGCAAAAGGAAAAACAAAATGTGGTTGTAAAAACCATATTGGATATCATCAATGGCAATTTCCTTGGTAAGGATAAGGTTGTTCAAACACTTCCTTATTTAATTTTCCTCACGTTTTTAGTTATCTGTTATATTGGAAATGGCTACTACGCCGAAAAGTCTGTGAGAGCTATCGATAGCCTTGAAGGCGAGCTTAGAGAATTGAACTCTGAATACATCACATTGAAATCTGACCTAATGGTTAAAAGCAAACAGTCCGAAGTTGCTCGGTCTGTTGAGGCGTTGAATCTGCAGGAGTCTGTAACACCCCCTAAAAAAATTGTTATCGATGGCAACGAATAAGAAAGACGTACTCTGGCGCATATACCTGGTTTACCTCCTTACATGTCTTTTTTGTCTCGTTATTATCGGAAAAATTATCTCTATTCAATTCGTTGAAGGAGACACTTTACGCGCTAAGGGACAAAACTTTAGTCGAAAAATAGTTGATATAAAAGCAGTTCGAGGTAACATCTACGATCGTAACGGATCATTGCTAGCAACTTCTCTTCCTATATATGAAGTGCGGATGGATTTAAACTCTGATGCACTTACGGATGAAGTGTTTGATAAAAATATCGATTCATTATGCTTTAAATTGTCTGGAATGTATACATGGAAATCTGCATTAGATTATAAGAAAGAACTTGTAACCGCTAGAGAAAAGGGAGCTCGTTATCACCTTATAAAGAGAAATGTTCGATTCAATGAATTGAAAGAACTGAAAACATTCCCTCTATTTAGGAGAGGAAAGTATAAAGGTGGCTTTATATATATACAAAGAAATAAACGGGAGAAGCCATTCAAAATGTTAGCACATCGTACGATAGGATACGACCGGGAGAAAGTGGTTAGTGTTGGATTGGAAGGTGCATATAATGAAGAACTAAAAGGAGTTTCTGGTAGTAGGTTGATGCAGAAAATTGCCGGTGGCGTTTGGAAACCAATCAATGATGAGAACGAAATTCAACCACAAGATGGATATGATGTTTATACTACAATAGATATAAATATTCAAGATCTGGCTTACGAGGCATTGCTTCGTCAGTTAGAAAAACAAAATGCCGACCATGGTTGTGTAGTTGTAATGGAAGTTGAGACTGGCGAGATTAAGGCGATTGCCAATCTTTCGAAGGGCGAAACAGGCAAGTATTATGAAAAATACAACTATGCAATTGGTGAAAGAGATGAGCCTGGTTCTACTTTTAAATTAGCTTCGGTTATTGCCTTATTGGAAGATGGATATGTAGATCCAAATGATAGCGTAGATACAGAAGGCGGTAAAACCAAGTTTTATGATTACACCGTTCATGATTCGAAGAGAGGTGGTCATGGAACGATATCTGTTCAGCAAGCATTCGAACTTTCATCTAATGTTGGGATCGCCAAGTTGATCGATGAGAATTATGGAAAACATCCAGAGAAATTCATCGCGCAGCTCCATAATATGCATATGCATAAGAAAACGGGAATTGAAATT
>JABSPR010000035.1 GCA_013214975.1 Flavobacteriales bacterium | reverse complement strand
GACATTTAAAATGACATTTCGTCAGTCACCCTTCTCATTCGCATCATTAATTCCGTACATACATCATATTTTGTAATTTAGATTTCAATAATATAAGATTAAAATGAAAAGAACCAATACCGAAGGTGTAACAACTAGCCTAAAGAAAGTAACGACCAACACGTTACAACAGATGAAATTGAACAAAGAAAAAATTTCCATGTTAACTGCATATGATTATTCTATGGCCAAAATATTAGATGCGGCAGGAATAGATGTAATTCTAGTCGGAGACTCTGCATCTAATGTTGTAGCAGGGCATGATACAACTTTACCTATTACACTAGAGCATATGATCTACCATGCTTCTTCTGTAATAAATGCAGTAGAAAGGGCCTTAGTTGTGGTCGATATTCCTTTCGGTTCATATCAAGGAAATTCAAAAATGGCATTAAGCTCCGCAATCAGAATCATGAAGGAAACTGGAGCACATGCTATTAAAATGGAAGGTGGTAAAGAGATAATCGATTCCGTTAATCGAATTATTTCGGCAGGAATTCCTGTGATGGGTCATCTTGGACTAACTCCACAGTCTATATACAAATTTGGAACGTACGAAGTAAGAGCAAAGGATGCGGCAGAAGCAAAACGACTAACAAGTGATGCCTTATTACTGGAAAAATCGGGCTGCTTTGGAGTTGTATTAGAAAAAATTCCTGCGAATTTAGCAGGTACCGTTTCCAAAAAATTAAAAATCCCTACAATAGGTATAGGCGCGGGTGTTGATGTTGACGGACAGGTTTTAGTTCTCCACGATATGCTCGGTATTACAACCGAATTCTCACCGCGTTTCTTAAGAAGGTATCTCAACTTATTTGAGGAAATTAAAAACGCAGTAGAAGATTACATTTCCGATGTTAAATCCAAAGACTTCCCTAATAAGAAAGAACAGTACTAACTATACTGGATCAACATCAATAATTATTCTACTTGAAGCCACCCCTTTTTGTGACTTTAATTTACTTACAACTTCTAGAATTTCACTTTTAACATGAATAACCGACGATTTCAATTCTAATTTTATCAGAATTTCTCGAACGTAATACCCTCTCACTTTTGACATTAGCGGCACTTCAGGGCCTAGAATTCGAGAACCAAAAATCAGCCTTAACTCGTCACCACATTTTTTCGCAATGCGTTGTGCTGTAATTTCATTTTTATTTTTAACGATTAACCTAATTAACCTTGTAAAGGGAGGATACTTAAATGCATTACGTTCAGTTATTTCGGCCTGGTACAAGCCAATGTAATTATGCCCTACTATATACTGAATAACTTCATGTTCTGGGTTAAACGTTTGCAAAAACACTCGCCCTCTTTTCTGTCTTCTGCCTGCCCTTCCACTAAATTGAGACATTAACTGAAATGTTCTTTCAAACGCCCTGAAATCTGGAAAATTCAACATATTATCAGAATTGATTACACCAACCAGTGAAACGTTTTTAAAATCAAACCCTTTACTAATCATCTGAGTACCAACAAGGATACCTACAGACCCATTTTCAAAATCATCAATTATCTTATTAAATGCATTCTTCTTAGAGGTTGTATCCATATCCATCCTAGCCACAGTAGTCCCTGGAAATAGTATTTCAAGTTCTTCTTCTATTTGCTCTGTTCCGGCCCCTTCTAATCGAAGATCCGATACGCCACAACTCTTGCAGGTTGAGGCCGATACTTCCTGATAACCGCAATAGTGACATTTAAGTTGGTTGCTCGATTTGTGATAGGTAAGACTCACATCACAATTAACGCATCGAGTTGCTTCTCCACATGAAGAACAAAGTAAATAAGGTGAATATCCCCTCCTGTTTTGAAAAAGCATTATTTGTTCTTTATTCTCTAAAGCCTCTTTAATCCCATTATATAATTGAAGCGATAGATGTCCTTTCATCGACTTCCTTTTGTGTTCTCTCTTAAGATCAACAGTAATAATTTCGGGTAACTCAACATTACCAAACCTTGTTTTTAATTCAACAAAACCATACTTGTTTTCTTTCGCTTTATAATAGGTTTCAATAGAGGGAGTAGCGCTACCTAATAAAACTTTAGCTCCCAATAAAGAAGCTAGTTTAATAGAGGCATCTCTCCCATGATATCTTGGCGAGGGCTCATTTTGTTTATAGGATGATTCATGCTCTTCATCTATAATTATTAACCCCAGATTATTAAAGGGCAAAAACATGGCCGACCTCGCTCCTATTACAATAGAATGAGAATCTTCCTCCATCCTAACTTTATTCCAAATTTCAACCTTTTCATTTGCATTAAATTTCGAATGATAAACTCCTAAGTTTCCACCAAAGCACTTCGATATTCTACTTGTTAATTGTGTTGTCAGTCCAATTTCAGGCACTAAATAAAGAACTTGTTTACCCTGATTAAGAGTATCCCCTATCAATTTAAGGTAAATCTCCGTTTTCCCAGAAGATGTTACACCATGTAGTAAAACGGTTTGAAACTTAGAAAAAGCTTGTTTTATATCTTTGTAAGCACATCCTTGAGAAATACTTAATTCTTCCAAAGACTCTTTTTCTCCTTTATAATCGATAATTCGATCAATCCTTTTGTTATAAACTCTTAAAATATTCTTTTTCACTAATTCACTAACAGTAGCACCAGATACCCCTGCATCGCTTGTAAGCATATCGATGGAAACCTCTTTTACAGATGCAGTATTAAACGAACTTAAATTAAGATATGAGCGTAACGCCTTAACTTGTTTTGGTGCCATTCCTAGTTTATCAATTATTATATTTAAATCAACATCTGAAATTTGAACATTTTCCAACTCAACATACTTTTTAAGCTTCGGGGAATATCTTTCAGAAATCAACCTTTCTTTACAAATAGCATTTTTCTCAATCAAAGAACTTACAACAAACGGAACTTCACTCGTTCCAATAACTCCTGCTAAGTCCTCGATTTTTAATGTTTTATGGATTTCAAGCGCATCAAGGGCTAAGTATTCATTGTCGGTTAATATTTTCTTATCTACTGTATGTTCTTCATTTATAACTATACGATCTGAATAATCAATTTTCAACCCAGAAGGCAGAGCGGCATTTAGCACCTCTCCTAAACCGCACAGATAATAACTCGATATCCAAAACCAATATTCCAGATGAATTTTATCTATTATAGGATAATCATCAAGTATTCCGTCTACATTTTTCACATTGAATCCAACAGGGCTAGTATTGTGAATTTCAAAGATGACCCCACAATAACTTCGTTTACTTCCAAACGGAACAACAACCCTCTTCCCCACTTCCACTTTGTCGATTAAATGAGTTGGCACCTCGTATCTAAAGGTCCCTTTTACCGCAATGGGTAAAATAATTTCGACGTATGTTTTAACTTCCTGCAATCGTGCTTTTTTAAATATTATTTGAAAGTAATTTATCTATCGTGAAACCCTTCTCTTTTAGCATACGTTTCCTTTGTGAAGTCATTATTTTTTTATTAATTGCACAGGTATAGTAACAATTAAATTACCATGAGAATATCTTCAAACAAAGCTATAATAAAATCGATTTTAGTGCTGCTGTCAGCATCATTATTACTTGGCGCTTGCAACAGCTCAACAGAAAACGAGGATGCAGTCACAGAAGATGCCAATCCTACTATAAACATTAACGAACCAAAGTTATTACAGATGGACGATGCTATATTTAGCCTTCCATCTCCTATACAAACCTCATTGCTCATATTGCAATCTGGAGCAAGTTACAATATTGACATGCTTAATTCACCTTCGCACGCACAGTCATATTCTGTTACGATGAGTAAAGCTCTTAATCTAGGGATATATGGAGCGGATCTTGGATACGTAACATGTTATGATCAAACACAAGATGCATTAACTTATCTCAAAGCAATTAGAGGGTTAGCTGATGATCTTGGTGTTTCTAGTGCTTTTGATGCAAAAACATTGTCAAGATTCGAAAATAATCTTGGAAAGAAAGATTCTATTCTTAGTCTTGTATCTGTTGCTTACAGAGCGGCCGATTCATATTTAAAATCTAGTGAAAGAAACGACATCGGAGCATTAGTACTTGCTGGAGGATGGATCGAAGGATTATATTTCATTACAAACATTCACCAATTACAGGATAGTGAAGAAATAAGAGAAAGGATAGGATCTCAAAAAAACACAATTGATAATTTGATCAAATTACTGATGCCTTTCTACGACGATCCTGATTTTGCCGAACTCACGGATCAACTAATAGTTTTAGCTGAAGATTTTGATGGAGTTGATTTCTCGTATGAGTTTAAACCTTCTTCACATAATGCAGAAGAAAAAGTTACAACGATTAACAGTACGAGTACTGTAAACATTACAGAAGAACAAATAAAGACTATTACAGAAAGAATTGCTTCAATAAGAAATGAAATAGTAGAGTAAATTATGAATAATTTCAAATTATATAGTGCCGCCATCATCCTTGCTATATTCAGCTTCGGGATCAACTTTAACGGTTATAGCCAGTGTGATACTATCGCAACACTATGCGAAGGTAATTTTAGTGACAACTTCGTCTCTGATGGGCAATCGTACAGAGCATTACTACTCGGAGAACAAAATGCTGAATTCCACAGTACTTTTTACGGTGGATCAACATACAGAATATCAGGATGCACTGGTTTGAAAAATGGGAATCTAGAATTTTCATTATTCGATGAAGAGAGAAACTTACTATTCTCCAATAAAGAATTTAGTACTGATGAATATCGAAATGCCCCTTATTGGGATTTCAAAATTGAATCAACAATAAACTGCATTATTGAAGCTAGACTTAATGGAGACAATCTTGCTTCCGGTTGTGCAGTTCTACTTATCGGATTTAAGCAGTAGAATCTAGAATATACTATTAAGGCCTTTCTTGATAGTAATAATTGAAAACAAATAACCCAAAGCCACAATGAGCGAAAGGATATTAAGAGCTTTAATGCAGCTGTTTTCTATTATTGCGGACGTGGAACAGTCTGAGCAAGCCAAAGATGGACGAAGAATAGTCCAATCGTTCCTAAAAGGTCAACTTCCTCAAGCTCTTGTAAATGAATATTTAATTGTATTTGACGAATACATTGAGGCTGGGCAGAAAAAAAACAAGAACAAAGAAAAGAAGCGAAAACGAACTTCACTCAATTCAGTTAAAATCTTAAAAATCTGTACACAGATTAATGAAGAGCTTGCACAAAAACAAAAACTAATTGTTCTTATTCGTATTCTTGAATATATTCATGCAGATGGCCAACCGTCTGAACAAGAAAATGAATTTGTATCCACAGTCGCTGAAACGTTTAATATTTCAAAAGAAGAATTCGAGCAGTGCAACAAGCTTGCAGAAAACAATAATCTTCTATTAGATCATTCTGATTTTCTACATATCAATGGAAACGAAATTGCATTACATACACTAGCTAAACATATTTACGCCGAAAATCTCAATGGTAACATTGTTATCCTCAGATTAGAAAGCGTTAAAATGTATGTTATTAGTTACGACGGTAGTGACGAGATCTATCTCAACGGACTAATTCTTTCGGCAGAGAGAGTTCATGTTTTAACACCCGGTTCATCTATTCGCAGCTCTAAAGTAAATGCAATTTATTATAGTGATATAATAAGTCAGTTTTTAAGTGATTCTTCTCAAAAGAAAATAACCTTCGAAGCTCGATCTGTAGAATACAAATTTCCTGGAGGAAAAATAGGAGTTCAGAATTTCAACTACAAAGAAGAATCCGGGAAACTGATTGGGATAATGGGTGGCAGTGGTGCTGGAAAGTCCACTTTATTAAATGTTCTTAACAGTATTGAAAAACCTTCAAGTGGAGAAGTTCTTATTAATGGGTTGAATATCCATACGGAAACGGATAAGGCAAAAAGTATAATTGGGTATATTTCTCAAGACGATTTACTCATTGAAGAACTTACAGTATTTGAGAATTTATACTTCAATGCAAAATTATGCTTTGCAAAACTTTCAAATAAGGAAATCAAATATCTCTGTATAGATTTACTCAAAAGTATCGGTCTATATGAAACACGTCATTTAAAAGTAGGGAGCCCTCTTCAAAAAACAATTAGCGGTGGGCAGAGAAAAAGATTAAATATTGCTCTTGAATTAATTAGAGAACCTTCCGTTCTTTTTGTTGATGAACCTACCTCCGGATTATCTTCAAGAGACTCAGAAAATATAATGGACCTACTTAAAGAACTTGCTCTAAAAGGAAAGTTGATTTTCGTTGTTATCCATCAACCTTCCAGCGAGATTTTTAAAATGTTCGACAAACTTATCATTTTAGACGTTGGAGGCTACCCTATCTACCTTGGTAATCCTGTTGACGGAATAGTGTATTTCAAAAAAATCGTTCGTCATGTAAATAGTGATGAGAGCGAATGCATCCAATGTGGAAATGTTAATCCAGAACAGATTTTTAACATTATTGAATCAAAGGTTGTTGATGAATATGGAGAGTCAACAGATAATAGAAAAATTTCACCTATAGAATTTAACCAATTTTATCAAGAGCAAATCGAACAAAAACAAAGTAACGAGCCCATTGTTTCTGAATTTCCTGAGAGCACCTTCAATATTCCTAACAAAATTAAACAGTTTATTATATTCTCCAGAAGGGACATACTTTCTAAGCTTACGAATAAGCAATACATGCTAATTAACTTGCTCGAAGCTCCTGTGCTTGCATTTATTCTAGCATATCTAATAAAATATTACAATACGGATATATCAAATACTGTTGGTTATGTATTCCGAGACAATAGTAATTTGCCTGCATATTTGTTTATGTCGGTTATCGTGGCGCTTTTCTTAGGATTAACGGTAAGCGCCGAAGAAATAATAAGAGATAGGAAAATATTAAAACGAGAGACATTCCTAAATCTCAGCAGAAGCAGCTATTTATATTCCAAAATAAGTATCATGTTTTTCCTCTCAGCCATTCAGAGCATATCCTTTGTACTAATTGGAAATACAATATTGGAAATACAGGGAATGAACTTAGATTATTGGTTTATCCTTTTCTCAACGTCTTGCTTTGCTAATATGTTAGGATTAAATATTTCATCCGCATTCAATTCTGCAGTTACTATATATATAGTAATACCATTCCTTCTTATTCCACAACTTCTTCTCAGTGGTGTTATTGTAAAATTCGACAAACTAAATCCAACCATATCATCGCATAGTGTAGTACCTGTTACTGGGGAAATCATGGCCTCTAGATGGGCATTTGAAGCCTTAGCTGTAAATCAAGTCAAGCATAATGAGTTCAGTAAGGACTATTATGTAGACAATAAAAGAATTAGTATATCGGACTACAAAACAAACTATTGGCTCCCTAAACTTATGTCTAAAATGGCAAGAGTTGCAGCCGCCATTTCCGATACGAGTAAGTCACATACGTTGGAGCAAAACCTATTTTTGATTCGGACAGAAATCCAGAAAGACTTGCTAATAAAAAAGAAAGGCATTGATTTTACAATTACAGACAGCCTCACAGCAGAACATATCAATCATGATGTGTTAGAGAAAACCATTGTTTATTTACAAACATTGAAGAACTTCTATAAACAGATGTTCAAAATGGCAGATAAACGAAAAGATGGTAAGATTGGAGATCACAATAAAACCAAAGAAGATCGTGAAATATTCTTAGCTAAGAAAAATGCCTATAGTAATGAAAGCCTTGAAAACCTCGTAAAGAACTCTAACGAATTGAATAAAGTTATTGAAGCAGAAGGCGCGCTAATCCAAAAAACAGACCCTATATACCACGATCCATATGGCAGATCTATACGTGCACACTTCTTTGCTCCCAGAAAGAAAATAGGAGATGAGTTTTATGATACCTATTGGGTAAATGCTATTGTGATTTGGATAATGTCCCTAATACTCATTTTTACTTTATACTTCGATTTGTTTAAAAAACTATTAGATGGGTTAGAGAAAATATTAAGCAACCCTTTCTCTAATAAATAGTTAAGAACCACAACGAAAAAAAAAGGCCATCCCTTACGAACAGCCTTTATTTATATCTTTTATCGAATCTTTTATTCTTCCATTTCAATCATCTTGAAAGGAACATCAATAATAGATTCATAATCCTCACCAGCCTCGAGCATATCTTCATCATCCTCTTCATAATGCCAATTAATGATCATATTACTTTCACCATTTTTATGAATTCCTTCTATCTTTTTAAACACATCTAAAATACATTTTGATGAACTTGTATTAAAATACTCTAGAATAATATTCACTGTGGTATCAGCTTTAGAGTTTTCACCATATTCATTCAACCAATCCATAACTGGCTTGTAAAATTCGATAGAATTCTCAGGAATACTCCTTCCGCTAATTTCAATAATCCCTGCTTCTGGGTCTAATTTTATCCCAGGTGTTTTTGGAGTTCCTTCAATACTAATTTTATCCATGATCTATATTTGAGGTATTTTAATATTCAATGTAAAAAATGAGAAGTCATTATCAACTTCTTCAAATGTGTAATCTAATTTCTGCCCTGTTTTCTTAGCGATATCAATCATTCCTAATCCACCACCACCCTTAGCAGAAAACTTAGCATTATTTAAAACTTCTTTATAATAAGATTTAAGCTGCTCTTTATCCATGGCATTTATCTTATCCAATTTTGCTCTAAATCCTTCAATTTCTTTTCTAACAATATAATTTCCAGACATTATATTGTATAAATTATCCTTACGACCCATCATGAATATAGTCGCATTCTTTCCGTCAATCTTATTATCTCCTATCTGAACATCATCAAAAACAGCGCTATGATGGTAAAGGTTCTGTAAACATTCAACAAGAACATTATATACTTTCTTTCTAACTTTGGGTTTCTCGTTAACTGTATCCAATTTACTCTCTACAATTGCCAACAACGAATCAAGCAATTCACCTGTAATCTCTCCTGAAAACGACAACATAATGTTGTGGTTTTCCATTTTCTTATACAGATCGTAAATATCCATTTTTCAACTTAATTCTTGTGGTTTCAATTTAACCATGCTAGCCTAAATCTCTTACGATTAAAGCTTTAGAAATGTTCTTGTTTAAACTGCTATTTTTTTTGATATATAGCCATATAAATATATTCTTTTTTCCTTATTTAAACATCATTTTTAGATAATTTTACTCCTACTTCTATCTCTTATATAGACATTTAACACACTGCTTTAATCAAAGGTCCGAATAGGTAATGGCAAATAAATCCCTAAATAGCGAGTGGTATAGATCATGGTTTAACTCCAAGTATTACCACGTCCTTTATAAATCTCGAGATGATAGTGAAGCGAAGCAGTTTATTTCTAAACTCGATAAAAAATACAATTTCAGTAAGAAATCGAAAATACTTGATCTATGCTGCGGAAAAGGACGCCACTCATTCAACCTTCATGAATTGGGTTATGAAAATATTTGGGGAATAGATTTATCACCTAATAATATAAAATCTGCAAAGTCAAACGATATACCCGGAATACAGTTTGATATACACGATATGCGGGAGGTCTATAATTTGAATTTTTTCGACCTAACTTTAAATCTCTTTACCAGCTTTGGATATTTCGATGATCAAGAAAATTTAGAAGTACTAAAAAGTGCTAATACAAACCTCAAGCAGAATGGCACACTAATTCTCGACTACTTCAACCCACATCGCACTGAGGCTTCGTTAAAATCTAATGAAAATATTACGATAGACGGAATAGAATTTAACATTTCAAGATATAAAGAAAAGGACCTTTTAATCAAAGAAATTATTATCAACGATAAGAATGAACATGAAAATTATTTCGAAGAAGTTAAAATAATAGAACTTGATAAATTTAAACTATTTTTCAAAGAATCTGGTTTTGAACTAATCGATACATTTGGTGAATACAATCTCTCCCCTTATCATGAAAAATCTAGTAATCGAATGATAATGGTAGTTAAAAAGACAAAGGAAATATGAAAAAATACTGGATAGAATTAATTTGTTCTTTTTTTCTCGTTCTAGTTATTGGTATGACTGGTGATCCAATGGCGATTGGAATTACTTTAGTTGCCCTTGTTTATATGGGTGGGCCAATTTCTGCGGCTCATTTCAACCCCGCAATTACCCTTGTTTTCTTGATGCGAAAGAAAATAAATATTAAAGAAGCTCTTTGGTACATTGGAGCAGAAGTTACTGGAGCTTTATTAGCGGCAGCTTTTTATTATTTAGTTTTTGAAAAATCATTTTTTCCAGCACCTTCACCCGACTTCGAACTTTGGAGAGCCCTTTTAGTTGAATGTATTTTCACATTCTTACTCGCATCCGTAATTCTTTATGTAGCATTATTTTCTCCTACTGCAGGAAATTCTTATTATGGAATTGCTATTGGGTTCACTGTATTAGGTGCTGCTGCTGCGGGAGGAAGTATTTCAGGGGGCGCCTTTAATCCAGCAGTGGGTTTGGGACCAATTATTATCGACTCTCTTACTGGAGGAACATCATATAATCACTTATGGCTTTATATAGTTGGTCCTTTCTCGGGTTCAATTCTTGCAGCCATTATATTTTCACTAATGAATCCAGAAGAAAACTAAAAGAATAAAAAAGCGATAGAATTCCTTCTACCGCTCTCTTCAATTTCGAAATCCCTAGTGCTTAGCCAAGTAGTCTGCTACACTTTCGTGATTATCTTTTAATGCTTCATCACCTTTGTGCCAATCAGCTGGACAAACCTCTCCGTTCTCCTCAAAGAATTGCAGTGCATCAACCATTCTTAATGCTTCATCTGTACTTCTACCTAATGGGAAGTTGTTTACAATTTGATGCTGTACAACACCTTCTTTATCAATAAGAAATAATCCCCTATATGCGAACATGTTCCCGTTAGCTACAAGTTGACCTTCCTCGTTATAATCATACTCACCTGCCAATGTACCGAAATTAAAACTGATTGTTTTATCAATATCGGCAACTAAAGGATATGTTACTCCTTTTATACCACCTTGTTCTTTGGGCATTTGAAGCCATCCCCAATGTGATTGTTCTGTATCGGTAGAAACTCCAACAACGGCAACATTTCTCTCTTCGAACTGTCCTAATTTAGCTTGAAATGCATGTAACTCGGTAGGACAAACAAATGTAAAATCCTTTGGATAAAATAAAAGAAGAACATGCTTTTTTCCTAAAAACTGATCTAACGAAAAATCTTCTACAAACTCACCTCCGTTAACCACTGCGTTGGCGCTAAATGATGGCGCTTTTTTTCCTGATAATACGTACATTATATATATTATTTTTATTTAATAAAACT
>JABSPR010000034.1 GCA_013214975.1 Flavobacteriales bacterium | reverse complement strand
CTTATTTAAAATTTAATTTTGATGAATCCACAAAGTCTACTATATATATATATGACTTAAGTGGCCGACAAGTGTCTAGTATAATTAATGGAAATTACATAAACAATCAAGTTAGATTAAACCTTCCTGAACAAGGCGATAATGTCTATGTAGTACATGTGGAAACACCAAACAAGAACTATACTAACAAGCTTGTTCAATAAAACGTATGCAAAGAAGACAAAAATCTTTTCTCATTACAGTCATCCTAATGATCTGTGGATTGGGCGCAAGTAATACATTTGCGACAACCCCTCCTGCTCCTGGCGGCGGCGGCGGCAGTTCAGAACCACCTTGCTGGCCACCTCCTTGTACTATTCCTATAGATGGAGGATTGTCTTTCCTAATTGCTGCAGGTGCAGTGTATGGCGGAAAAAAAATTATGGCCAAAAATAACGTCTAAATAAAAATCCCGTATTAGCATATATTGAGATCATTATGAAACTTGATTGGCTTAAAAATCCGTTAGTTAAATCGTTACTTATTGCAGTAGGAATATACTTTTCATGGTATGTTGTCTACGATTTATTCTTACATCCACATGGAGGATTAGACAAGATTATTGTAAGAAACTCTATAGGAATATCCGAATTCTTCTTAAACTTATTTGGGTTCGAAACATTCAGCAATTCAAGAGTTCTTGGTATTGAGTCTACCATGGGACTATGGGTTGGTGATCCATGTAATGCCATCCCCCTCATGGCAATATACGCTGGATTTATAATTGCTCTTCCTGGAAATATTAAAAAAAAGATTATCGTTATACCATTAGGAATAATTGCCATTCATATTCTAAATATCATAAGAATATTTTCGCTGTGTATTATTCTCCTCAAAGCCCCATTCACGCTGGATTTTAATCACACTTATACATTTAGCTTGGTTATTTATGGTTGTATATTCTTCTTTTGGATGTTTTGGGTTAAAATAGTTAAAGCGGATATTGATAATTCTAATAAGGCTTGAGAGATACACGTTTCTTAAAAAAAACAAAAAACTCGATTGTTGGAATACTAGCTGTTGCTCTTTTCTCTTTAACCTACTTCAGAGAATATATTTTCCTAGGAATAAATAAGATTATCCGGCATCAAACATTCGTACCCAACTCTATCTTTGAATCTCTTGCCAAACTCTCAACAAACCAACTTACACTATTAAAATGGGGCTTAGTGTGTATATTCGCTCTAAGTACTTGTGCATTAACAGTACTGATATTGAATATTGTTTTCAAACCTAAATCGTATATCATAACAACAATTGGAACTTACGTGAGTATACTTACGATAGCGTTCATCTGCGTGTTATTGGGATACATTCTAGGTAATTATAATAAAGGCTACTATTTCGCAAGAATACTTATTGGTTTAACTCAAAGCCCTATAATTCTCCTCCTTCTAATTCCTGCAATACAACTAACAAAAAAATAATACCTTAAAAAGGCAAAATACATTAAATAATAATTTTACATTTGCGGGCTTTTTTACAACAAATAATATAAAATAAATAATGAAAAGAGACGATCAAATATTTGATATAATTGCGAAAGAACGCCAAAGACAACTCGAAGGTATTGAATTAATTGCCTCAGAAAATTTTGTAAGCGATCAAGTAATGGAGGCCATGGGCTCTGTATTAACTAATAAATATGCAGAAGGACTTCCTGGAAAAAGATATTACGGCGGATGCCAATTTGTAGATTTATCTGAGCAATTAGCTATCGATAGATTAAAAGAATTATTTGGTGTAGAATGGGCTAACGTTCAACCACACTCTGGTGCATCAGCAAACTTTGCTGTATTTCTGGCTTGTATCAACCCAGGCGACACAATCTTAGGTTTTGACTTATCTCACGGTGGTCACTTAACACACGGATCGCCTGTTAACTTTTCTGGGAAACACTACAACACTACATTTTATGGTGTAGACGAAGAAACAGGAACTGTTAACTACGACAAAATGGAAGAGACTGCTATTAGAGAGCAGCCTAAATTAATTAT
>JABSPR010000033.1 GCA_013214975.1 Flavobacteriales bacterium | reverse complement strand
CTGCTGCCGGATCGAACCAGACTTCGAACCATTCTTCCTCGCCTGCCTTAATTTTATCAACGTCTCCATATTCAACAACTGGAGAATAACTTGGTGTGTATGTACCTCCTGTTGCAGTAATGTCTATAGAACCATCGCAATCTGTTGTGCAAGTTTCTGGATTAACAGTTGGGTTTTCTAATAAAACTGGAGCGGTAGCCGCTAAATCGACGACTAATACTCCTGTACATAATAATGCATCGGTAATAGTCATGTCATAGATTGCAGGACAAAGTGGGTCGAACGTGACATCGCCTGCAACTCCCACCACAGAACCAGATCCACCAATATCGCTTGTCCAATCAATCGTATAATTTGGGTTTCCACCATAAGAATTAACCTGAATTATTCCATCGCATTGGCCATTACAAACTGGTCTTACAGCGAATTCCTCCGACAGGGAAGGCCCAGCAGTGGTTACCGTAAAATCATCGCAAGTCGCACCATCAATTCCACAATCTACTCTAAAAGTATACTGACCTATACCATCAGCAGGTGAAAGACTCCCTGCATTTACAAGAGCTTCTACATCCAATACATGCGGAAAATTCTTAACGGAAGTTCCGCTTTGTCCAACAATTGCAATGTCCTCTAAATACCATTGATAAGGACAATCCATCGTATCTGTAATTCCCTCTAACGCGAAAGCTCCAGAACATGGTTTTTGTGCATTTCCTGCATCAATACTACTCTGGCCGCCACCTTCAACACCAACTGTAGCTGCGAAAGATACGCCTGTACAAGAAATATCTGCAGAAATTACAAAGTTGTCGAAGAGTTGATATAAAGTACAAGCCTTATCAGGATAGCCATTGTAACCAGGTATTTCTTCACAGTCCATCCCAAAATACATGCTATTAATATCTACAGTCGGTGTAAAGCAAAAGCAATGGTTATCCCATACTTCATCAGTTGATCCTGAATTCACATATGGGGCCCCTAGTTTCTCATAGCCCGTCGGGCAGGTTGTCCCCATTGCCCATCCACCTAAATGTGAACCATCCGCATTAACAGCATTACTTCCAAAAAGTTGCATAGGATACGGAGTGAAGGGATCCATCTCACAATCGCCCTCAAGGTAGTCTGTATTTGCTGTTTCCGCTAGCCAAAAGTTAAAACAATGCTCAACGCCTGCCAACGCTGGGGAATGCAAATTAAAAGACATGTATTCTCTCCAATCATCCGTTACTTGCGCTCCTTGAAAAACATCTCCCAATATCGGTTGATTTATAGCATCTGCATGTGAAGCAATAGCATCATCTAGACCACCGTATAATGGTGCACCACAATTTGCATCAAACCAATCTGTAGAGCCATTATTACCCGGGTCGGAAGGAACTGGCCAATCGTCGATTGGCAACGGATTCATATATGCCCATTTCTCAGTTATACAGCCGGTTGTGTGTTCCATACTAAAATTAGATACCAAGCCAGTATCGGATAAGGTTAGAACCCCACCACATAAACAATCCGAATCATTCAAATCAATGAAGCCATCTCCGTCATCATCCAAAGCATTGTCGCAAATTTCAACTTGCGCCATCGCCATGCTGCTAATTAGCATAAGAATAAAAATGCCTATAAACCTTTTGTTCATATAGCTCTTAGGTAATTTCCGATTTAACATCATCATATGTTCAATATTCTTTTACTTGCTTCAAATCTAGGAGAGTATATACTCCAAAAATAATTAATTAAACGCTATACTCCTGTCTACTTAATTAATTTTATCGCCTTATTCGTCTTTTGTTGTTAATTAAATTCATGTTCATTACAGACATGTCGTAATTAAGGAGCAAAGGTTGCCTCTTAATCTCAAAAATATTTTGGGTTGTTAACAATTGTGCATAAGTGTAAAATGCAGGATATGCATTACGATACAAGCACATTATTATACACCCCAACTCTCTCGCATGCAGGCATTTACATTCTTTATGAACGCATAATTAAAACCGTGTTCATACTATAAGTCGCGTACTTGCATAAAAGGTTGCCTACTGAGAGAGAATAATTTTGAGAATTTTTTATTAATAGGCTTCAATACTTATATATTTTGCAACTATTAGAATATAAATATACTATTTTTTAATATATACCTCTTTCATTGTATCTCTACACGTCGATAACTCGTATCAAAATCAGCATTTTCAACGATTGAGAAAAGTTATTTTTTTGCTAAAAAAAAGAGAACTAAATGGTTTGTAAAAAAAATCGCTAACTTTTCCCTCGGAACGCAAATTAGGCTTACTATTCTGCGATTTTATTGATGAGAACTAGTACAATGAAAGAAAACGAATATAAAATTGATAAGCAAGATGCACAGATTATCAATTTTCTACACATTGATGGCAGAATGTCTTTTAAAGATATTGCCCAGGAACTAAACGTTTCTGTTGCCACCATCCATAATAGATATAAAAACTTGGTTAAACACAATATCCTCCATGTTGTGGGATGGACAGATGTTACCAAAAATGGCTACAATGGATACTCGAGGGTATTAATTGAAGTTAAGCCAATGAACTTGTTAGAAAATGTGGTTGAGGAACTCATGAAACTGGATGAAATTCCATTCATGGCTTTAATATCTGGTCAATACAGTATTGAAGTTGACGTTGTTTGTAAAGACAATTCAGATTTAGCCAAGATACTTCATACCAAGATCATTAACATTAAAGGAGTAAATCAAACAGACATTACACAGTATTTCGACATCTTACAAGATAACGACTTACCTATAAGTATAAAGAATGAGTGATAAAGAATTTAAAATAGACGAAAAGGACTTCGAAATAATGAGGCATCTTAGAAACGATGGCCGAAAGTCTTTTACTGACATTGCTGCCGAAATGAATTCTTCGGTTGGGATGGTTAGAAATAGGTATAACGAATTAGTCGAAAAAAAGATTTTAGCTGTTGAAGGCTGGGTTGCACCCAGCAAAAGAGGACTCATGAGTTTTGCACGAGTTTCTATTAGTGTTAAACCCGCGAATAAAATTAACGCCGTTACAGAAAAACTAAAATCGGTTACAAACGTTTGTTTTATTGCCGTTTCATCCGGAAAATACAGCATCGATATCTCGTTACTTTCCGAGAGTAATCAAAAATTATTTCAAATATTAAACGATGAAATTCATTCGATTGATGGCGTGGAAGAAACGGACGTTACGATGTATTTCAATATCCTTAAATGGGGAAAAAGGGTAACGGACAAGATTATACCCGGAAAGTCTAAATAATAGTTTTAAGGCTCATAGATTAACTAGCCAACGTCTTCCGTCTTTACTAGTCTGCTAAAAGTTGGTACTGGATTGCATTCAAGTAATTCATTTACTTGGTTTATTGGAGAACCTTCTTTAAACAGATCCTTCATCACATCCTTAAAATCAGCTAGCTTCATCCATTCCTGAATCCATAATACTTGGATTTTATCCGTATTCTGAGGGATAGTTTGAGTGACTCTTATGCAAGATGGATGACTAGCTTTTTTAGGTATCGCGATACTTCGTGTTAAAGCCAAGTATTTTTCTCTTGCTTCTTCGGATTTCAGAGTACATAAGATTGTGACAATACAATGTCCTACTTCTTCATCCTTCTGAGCAGATTGAAAGACTTCCACTGCATCCGGGACAATCTCACAGGATGCATCGTCTTTGTTTTCTTCTTTCATAGTTCTAATTGTTATTTAAGGAATACCAACTTAGCAATAAAAAAGGGATTGTGAATAACACAACCCCTTTTATTAAACTTATACTGAGTATAGTAGCTACCTAATAAGAGTTACACTACCAGCTACTGTCTCTACACTTTCATCGTCCATGTCGGCACGATTAACTCCATCGAAGCCTCTGGCGGAGATCACATAGAAGTAAACGCCATCTGGTACTTCCTCACCAGACATTGTTCTTCCATCCCAAGATGCTTCGGCATTCTCCCAGTGATATAACTTCTCACCCCATCTGTTGTAGATATCGCCAACAAACGTTTCTAGGTTACAGTGCTTAATCATATCGAAGTAATCATTCACTCCATCACCATTTGGTGTAAATACATCTGGGATGTATAGGCAAGATACCGTTCTTACGTTAAAGGATACACTATCCGAAATTGGACAGTAGCCATCTCTGGTTACAGTTAACTTCGCATAGAAGGTAATTGGCATCAGATTCTCGAATGTGAAGTATGGCATACTATCGCCTTCTGCTTCTCCAACCTCTGTTCGGATCATATCGTCAGAGTCTACATCTTCTACAGCACTCCAGTAT
>JABSPR010000032.1 GCA_013214975.1 Flavobacteriales bacterium | reverse complement strand
AAACTTCATCTTGCCAATCGCTTACAGTTGCATTAGTAATACAAGATGATATTTCGTGCCACCCTGCAGAGTAGCCACCCGATGACAACCCATAATATGTTTGCACTGTAATATTACCTATAATTCCTCCTCCACCTATCTCAGCCATACGTGCAGATCCACTTGCATTAGATATTAACGTGAATCTGTTATTGGTTATAAAATCTCCAGAAGTTAAAGTTAGGCTACCCGACAAGTCCATAGCACCCGACAATATTTCGACGCCATTTGAATTATTTATCGTCACGTCGTCAACACTAAACGCACCTACAATCGATACCAACTGCTTTGCAGTTCCAGAAAAAATTAATTCACCGCCACTTATCACGCCCGCATCAATAGTTACATCTCCCTCAACATCTAAATCGAAAGTATTTAAATCTAAGGTTGTGCTGGTGCAAGTTAAATCTCCAATCGTCCTATTCTGATCTAATATTGGAAGATTCCCTGTACTTGGAATTGTAACGTTCGCACTAGCTGGAGGCACAAGACTATTGTCCCAATTGGTAGCTAAATTCCAAACCGTATTTGTTGTCCCTGTCCAGGTATATTCATCAATTGCAACAAGAGTAGTATTTACTTGAGGTGAGGATAAAGGAATTATATCAGTTGTAACAACACCAACAATTCTATCGTCGGTTGAGAATGAACCTGCAAGATGCTCATAAGTGATGTTACGTAATAATTCTTGCATTTCAGCGGCGGTAGCTATGCCACCAACAGGTTCAATAAGTACACTTTGCTTTCCCGCATTTAACCCAGACGTCACTTCAGAAACAGTAACGTTAATATCTACTGATGCGAGTTCTGGAAGAGCATCCATGTTAACGTGTGAAAAATTCGTAGAAATATCATAAGCCACTCCACTGATGTTGAAATTTTCCAAATTCAAATCTTGTACAGCTAAAAACAGTTCTAATGATTGAACACTATTACCGGCCGTAAGAGTTGCTGTAACATCGGATATGTTTTCAGTCGCAAGGTTTACATAACTAGTTGAATAATTCCCCCCTGCAGTTACAGGTCCATTCAAATCAAGAGCAGGTGCTCCAGTAATTACATCCATTTCACAATTCACCACGGCAGATTCGTTACTTTCTGTATCTGTCGCGGTAATTTCAATGTCCCGAATTCCAGTGTTTATGGATACAAACGGCTCATTATTGGTGTAAGTAATACCCCTAAGAATAGATTGGGCATCTGTAATAGCAAGATCTATCACAACATCACTACCGTTTACTTCTTCCAGAAGTACAATCTGCTTACCTGCATCTCCACCTATACCAGCAGTAACAGTGATTTGCAGCCTAGGCAAGCTATTGGCAGTAGGGATTATCGTAGCAGTATTGGTACTGAGTACAATATCGGTCCCGTTTATATTAAAGACTTCATTTGGAGCATCTGCAATACCATCCACTGTAAAAGTCATCTGTAACAAATCCGTGCTCTCAATATCTGTAATCGTTGCAGCTCCAGAACTTGCAATATTTACAGGTACACCACCTTCAGAAAATTGTGTCGCATAATCTTGTCCGTTAGATGCTAAACCATTTAAATCTAGTGATGGAGGGGTTTGTATACCCCAGCGATCTATGAAATATGTGTTTAGATCATCTATTTCAGTACTTGATAACGCATTTTTCCAAATCATGAATTCGCCAATAAATCCCTGGAAGAAGTTAGCACCTCCTGCATTAAGAGTTGAGTTATCCGCAGGTAAAACTGTCCCAGTGTTTACATAACCCAATGCAATACCATCTCCATGGGCAGATTGAGGGTCGACATGACTAACACTACTCGATAATGAGCCATTCAAATAAATGCTTAACGTATTAGTAGCATCGACACCCGAAGATGAGTTTTGGACAATGGTTATAAAATAGGTCGTATTGATGGAAACCGCCCCTAAGTCTACACTTTTGTATTGATGCCCTACATCCCATTCTGCAATATTCCAAACACCAGCATAAATATGACCACCTTGAATAACAAAGCTATAACCTCGGGTAGCACCACCTTGCTCATAAATAATCTGATCCCCTCCAACACTTGCCCCTGTTTCTAATACAATGGCCAAAGAAATTTCTTCGGTTGTTGCTTCCTCGTTAAGTTCGGTAGAGTTAGCTATTATAAAAAAGTCATTGGTACCATCAAAGCTAATTGCCCCATTTGCACCTAATCCAGTTGTGCTAAATGTCGGTTCATTTCCACCGGCAGCTATTGCATTATCCGAAGAAGATTGATTTGTCCAAGGAGTTACATTGGAACCATCTACTGGTTGATCTGTAAAATCCCCATCACCATCTATATCCTGCGCATCATAATGTAAAACCAAACCACTTAAAGGAGGTGGATTAATCGATATCGTTATCTCGTCGATATCTGTTGCTGACAAGTCGTCCGTAGCAGTTACCTCTAAGATTTCGTTTCCTGTCGTGATTACACTTGTGTATGTCAGTGATGCGAGAGTAGCATTGATGTCTATTTCCGTACCGGTTAATATCATAATATCTACCCCGTTTCCTGTGCGTACAACCCCACCAGAAATAGTCACATCCAAAACACCTAAACTCTTGGCTTCTAATCTCACGTTATTCAAATCTCCATCGGCATCTGAACAGGAGATATTCGTAATAGACAAGAGTGTATTTGCTTCCGTAGATTGCGTACCTGGAACACTGTTTACAGGAGGTGTAGCAATATCTAACGTTGTATTTACTTGTGACGAGGATAAAGGAATTATATCAGTTGTAACAACACCAACAATTCTATCCTCGGTTGAGAATGAACCTGCAAGATGCTGATAGGTGATATTACGTAATAATTCTTGCATTTCAGCAGCTGTAGCTATGCCTCCAACAGGTTCAATGAGCACACTTTGCTTTCCAGCATTTAATCCTGTAAGCACTTCAGAGACAGTAATATCAATATCCACTAATGAAAGTTCTGGGCTAGCATCCATATCCGTATACGAAAAATTCGTAGAAATATCATAAGCCACTCCACTGATATTGAAATTTTCCAAATTCATGTCTTGTACAGCTAAAAACAGTTCTAATGATTGAACACTATTTCCGGCTGTAAGAGTTGCTGTAGCATCAGAAATATTTTCAGTCGCGAGATTTACATAACTAGTTGAATAATTCCCCCCGGCAGCTACAGGTCCGTTTAAATCAAGAGCAGGTGCTCCGGTAATTACATCCATTTCACAATTCACCACGGCGGATTCGTTACTTTCCGTATCTGTTGCTGTAATCTCGATATCCCGAACTCCTGTATCAATAGATACTAACGGCTCATTGTTTGTGTAAGTTATACCCCTTAGAATAGATTGAGCATCTGTAATGGAAAGGTCGATCACATTATCACCTGCGTCTACAGATTCTAATAAAACAATTTGTTTGCCAGCATCGGCTCCTGTACCAGCCGAGATAGTGCTTTGCATTTTTGGTAAACTATTGGCTGCCGGTATAGTGGTAACAGCGTTGGTAGTAAGTACAATATCAGTCCCGTTTATATTAAATATTTCATTTGTTCCATCCAATATACCAGCCACTTTAAAGGTCATTTGAGAAAGATAGGTACTCTCGATATCAGTGATTGAGGCAGATCCTGAATTGGCAATATTTGCAGGAACACCACCTTCCGAAAACTGTGTTGCATAATTTTGCCCGTTAGAGGCTAAGCCATTTAAATCAAGTGCTGGGGACGTTTGAATACTCCATCTGTCCAAAAAATAGGTATTCAATTCATTTATTTCGGTAGCCGAAAGGGCACTTTTCCAAATTAGAAATTCACCAATTACCCCTTGGTAATAATCCGTATTTGCATTATTTCCAACGACATCATCTGCAGGCAATACTGTTCCTCCATTTACTCGACCTAAGCCGATATCTCCTCCATGAGCACTTTGAGGGTCGACGTGATTCACGCTGCTCGCCAAAGACCCATTCAAATAAATACTTAATGTATTGGTAGCATCTACTCCAGAGGATGAACTCTGCACTATCGTTATAAAATAGGTAGTATTAGCAGTTACAGCCCCTAAGTCAACACTTTTGTATTGATGACCAACATCCCACTCTGCATTATTCCAGACACCAGCAAATATGTGATTATCTTGAATCACAAAGCTATAGCCTCTTGCTCCTCCACCTTGTTCGTAGATAATTCGATTTGTGTCAATATTCGCTCCTGTTTCTAGAACAATCGCTAGCGAAATCTCATTGGTTGTTGCTTCTGTGTTTAAATCATCTGAATCAGCTATGGTGAATAAATCATTTATTCCATCAAAACTAACTGCACCATTGGAATTTAAACCATTTGCATCGAAGGTCGGCTCATTCCCTCCTGTGGCGATCGCATCGTCGGAAGAAGACTTATTTACCCAAGTAGTAATAGCAGAACCGTTTGATGGTTGGTCCAAAAGATCATCATCCCCATCAATATCTTGTGCATCGTAATGCAAGACTAATCCTGTAGAAGGGAGTGTTTGTGCCAATACATTTCCAGTCACAAAAAAGGAGGTAATTGCAATAAAAATCAGGAGAATAGAAGGGGCTATTGTTCTAGTCATATTCGAATAAGACTGTAAGCGTCTTTATTATACTATAAATTACGTATTTTTTTTTGATTTATCACTATATATTCTACGGTCATTTCGGCTACTCCATGATTACCGAACTCTTACCACAAGCCAATATTACCTTTTCCCTTCACGGAAATATCGATTCCGTACATTTCCTGCAAATTACTATTCCTTATTTCTCAATTTGGATAAATCAGTCAACTACCCATTTATCACGATGAATGAAATCCGAACAAAGAACCGAATACTCAATATTCTGCATTTACCTTTAATTAACGGCAGTTAATTAACAGACTATTTCTATAGTCAATTCGCTGCCTAAATGACAAAGAATATCAAATATACTTTCTTAAAGAGACGTTTAACATTCATATATACCTGAAGAGCCAACACTTGATCTACCACTTCAATATTGAATGTATATCCAAGCAAAATGATCTTACTTTTACAGCAAATCTGTTTATGAAAGTACTACAATTTAAAGGGGATCCATAGACTGATGATCAACTAGTTACTAGCGAGTCTGACGAGCCTTTTTTTTTTAGCACGACAAAACATCAGATATCTTGGATACAAATATCAAGATTCCGAAATCATCGAAAAGAAACTAAAATACACCGTCTATCTCGGAACAACTTTTCCCCGCTTGATTTAGGGAACTTGAAGAGCGCTGGTCTAGTTTTTACTATTTTCTTGCCAGATTTCCTATCAAGCGTTTCAACTATAACTGTATAATTTCCAGCAGGAAAATGAGAAAGAGAAATACTGGAGGAATTATTATTGACAATCGATTGACTTGCTTCCAAATCACCTTGAATATCGATGACACTTACCCTGCCCTTGTTAAAATCGGGCTCCAAAATTACATGGAGATTATCTTTAACAGGGTTTGGGTATAACATGAAATCAATATTATTATCAACAGAAACCTCTCCTATACCAGTTGGCATACAGCCTCCTTCTATTTGCCCAGCGTTTATAGGCTCTCCTGGGCAAGTTTTATATGCAAATCCAAGAACAGTCATCGATTGAAATCCAGAAGCTACAGGCAGTTGAATCCATCCAAAATGTTCATTTCCATTGTAATTAATCTTAACCCCTAAATATTTACTTTCCGCATCGGGCCAAAACCCATAATCCCTAGAATAATAAGTATCAAAACAACCTATATCCCTAACCTTTTCAGTACCAGACAGCGAACCCCAATATAATATCCTTGTATTGTTTATTTACTGCCCGTAGTCCAAATTATCTACGTATTTCTGCAAAGCAAGTGGTTTTGCAAAATAGTTATTTCCAAGATTCTGAATAGATGTGCTATAGTAGTTCACGCTATATGGATTAACATATGTAGTTATTCTAAGTTCAAAGCCATCTGATTGGTCTTGATTTAGATCAACTCCAAAACTTTCCCCAGGAAAATTGAGAGTTGTATCAGGGTCAATGCCCGTAAATACAATATTTGCTGATGCCGTATGTGCAGTAATAATTGTCGCAGCAAGTGTTGAATACAGCTCCGGTTTACTGTTCGCTTTTATCATCTTCGAATATATTTATGTTTTGAATAGTATCTATTTTCCTTAAGTCAATTTTATTACACCAATTCTATGATCTTAGATAAAATTATTTTGGAGTTATAAGTTGAAGTGACATTTTCTATTTAGCACTACAATCAACTGATGGCATATAATCAAATATTATGAGCTTACTTTTGCAGCAAATTTGTTTATGAAAGCGTTACAATTTAAAGGGAATGGAGATCTTGAGCAACAATTATTTCTCAACAATATCGACATGCCTATTATTAGCGCACAACAGGTGTTAATAGAAGTGCATGCAGCTAGTGTTAACCCCGTAGATTTCAAAGTAGTAAATGGTAATATTAAACGTTTTTTAAAGCTTACAATGCCTGCTAGTGTTGGATATGATATAGCTGGTACTATTATTAAGAAAGGCAATAACGTTTCTAATTTCGAGGTTGGTGATGAAATATTCGGAGTACTTTCCTCAAAACAGCCCGGCTCCATTGCCGAATATGTTGCCATAGATAGCGCTACGATTTCACATAAACCAACTAACGTTAGCTTACAGGTTGCTGCTAGCCTTCCGCTAGTTGGATTAACTGCTGTTCAGTGTTTTAAAAAGGCCAAGCTTAAATCGGGAGATCGTATTTTGATTCATGCAGGATCTGGTGGTGTAGGTAGCTTCGCGATTCAATATGCTAAACTGAAAGGAGCCTATGTATACACGACCACCAGTACAAAGAATGTGGATTGGGTTAAACAATTGGGCGCCGACCGGGTAATAGACTATTCCAAAGAGGATTACTTGGAAGTGACTAAAAACCTCGATCTGGTTTTGGATACGCTTGGTGATAAATACAAATTAGATGCCTTTAAGGTGGTAAAAAAAGGAGGCACTGTAATGAGTATCGTTGGACAAAATGTGGACGACGCAACAGCCAAAGCATTTAATATGAATTGGCTCGTTCGTCTTGTTTTATTATTCATGAGAAGAAAATTCACCAAACAAGCTAGAGTGCATTCTGTATTTTACAAATCAACAGTGATGCTACCAAACAGAGCTCAATTAAAAGAAATTAAAGGATTGATTGAACGCGAAGAAATCAAACCGGTAATTGATAAAACATTTTCATTATCGGACAGCGTTAAGGCACTTATGTATCAAAAAAGCGGCAGAGCTAAAGGTAAAGTCGTAATTAA
This sequence comes from Flavobacteriales bacterium, assembly GCA_013214975.1. Lineage (NCBI taxonomy): Bacteria > Pseudomonadati > Bacteroidota > Flavobacteriia > Flavobacteriales > Flavobacteriales bacterium. The sequence continues at coordinate 492 of JABSPR010000032.1, read as the reverse complement.
AATTAAGTAGAGTTTATTCGATTTAGAAATAATGATTTCTATTGTTGTTATGGACGTCGGCCTTTTCCTACTTCAATTCTCTTAATTTTAATTCCATTCCACATTCAGAACACAATCCGAGTTTATCTTGATTTTTCTTTGGATGCATGGCACAATAATATCTTGAGGAGCCCTCTGGTTCATCACCTACGAAACTAAATGTACCGGAAATTTCTTTACCTTTTTTCAAAGTAAATATCACTTGACAATTAAACGACTCGGTACCTTTCAACTGGGCAACAAAACGGTTATCACCTCTTGATTTCAGCTTCCTATCAAACTCCTCCCCGTTCTTCTTAATAAATTTTACATACCCTGTTATACCTGCGTTCGGAATTCCCTTGAATCCATTCTTGTATAAGTAAAAAACTAGTTGATCCTGAATCATCGATGGATTAATCAACAACTCTATTTTAAATTTTTCATCTTCGCTTATTATCCCGCCATTGGGTG
>JABSPR010000031.1 GCA_013214975.1 Flavobacteriales bacterium | reverse complement strand
TTTGGGGAATAGGAATTCAATTAAGAATTATCCTAAAGGTAGTGCCTTCATTATCAGAGCTTAGTACACAAATACTACCTTGGTGGTAGTTTTCGATAATACGTTTGGTAAGCGATAAACCCAGTCCCCAGCCTTTTTGTTTGGTTGTATATCCTGGATTGAAGACGGTTTTTTGTTTAGCTCGGGAAATACCTGAGCCATTATCTCTCAAATCAATAATAACTTTTTCTTTATTTTTTGAGATGTCAATATGGATAGATCCGGCCCCCTTCATAGCATCCACGGCATTTCGGATAAGATTTTCCAATACCCATTCGAACAGGGGTGCATTTAAGTTTGCGCTTATATTTTGCTCGTCAGAGTCTATCGAAAACGACACTTTGTTTGACACTCGTTTTGCGAGATAGTCTACCGTTTTTGAAATAACAGTTTTTACATCATGCGGTTCTAATTTTGGTGTAGCACCAATTTTTGAAAATCGTTCTGTTATTGTTTCTAATCTACTAACATCTTGTTTAATTTCTTTAAGTGTTTCCTTGTCTGCGCCTTGTTCTTTAAGAATTTCGAACCAAGCAAGGAGAGAAGAGAGAGGAGTGCCCAATTGGTGTGCGGTTTCTTTGGCCATACCAACCCAAACATAGTTTTGCTCGGCTTTTCTAGACGAACTAAAAGCCAAATAGGAGATAATAATAAAGAGTGAAATTATTACGAGTTGAAGTATTGGATAATACTGTAATCGTACTAACAGCGTAGATTTCTTGTAAAATAAATTCTGACTATAGTTTTCTGTAATTAGTATTGAAATGGGCGCGTGATGGGCCTTCATAATTGCCAATTGATTGGCTAAATATATTGGATCATCGGTTTTTGAACTGTCTAAGTTTCGATGTGAAACTATCTTGTCATTTTCGTCAACAAGTATTATAGGAACTGTTTCATTGCTCGAAATAATTTCAATGGCCATATTGAAATCGCGTGAGCTGTCGTTGATGTCTATGCTGGCAAGTTCTTTTGTTGCCTTTGCCCAGAGCTCTACTTTTCTTCTTTCTTCGTCGGCTAGCTTAGTTACAAATTCGTTGGTATACCATAAAGAAGCTACGCCTATTAGAATAGCGGTAACGAGCAAAAGGAGTTTCCATTGAAGCTTTTTATAATATAAATTCAAGCAGTATTATTTTTGGTTTTCGAGTTAACGAAGTGTATTAATTTAAAGTATCTCAGATACTTCTAATCTTCCAATTCCTCTTCGGCATCAAAATCCATGTCCCAACCATCGTCTTTTGTATCGCGTGGTTCTTCTTTTTTCTCTTCAGGATATGTGAGTGTAGTATCCTTTTTAAATATGTTGAATTCGTCTTTTAGCAATTGTTTAAAGCCAATCTTTTCTTCGATTATGTCTTTTGCAATTTTCTTAAGAGTAGCAGTTTTGTCTTGCTTGATGATAGGTTCATCCACTGTTCCTTGCATAGTTATATAAATGGTAATTCCTTTTCTAGTTCCATCGTCGTATTCGTGGTAATCGGTATCGCCTTTTTTGCTTTTGAATTTCTTAGAGAGCAGTTCATCAAGTTCTACATTAAACCTATAATCAATGTGATTATCGAAAGTATGATCTCCTTCTAGGTTGAGATGCATCGCAGTACATTTAATGTGGGTTTTAGGTATGTGAACGTTTTGGTTTCTAACTTGAATGTGATTCTCCATCCTCGAAAACTTGATGTGCTTCAACTCATTTACATCTATATAGTCTGATAATTCTAACATTGGTGCATAATTAATTAACTCTCCATCGTCGATTCGAATATTGCTTTCTGCAGTTGCTCTATCCATGTCAAGATTTAATTCTGAATCCCAAAGACCTACAAATTGAATGTCTGCCGTACCCAACCCCTTTAAATTTTTATTCGTCAAAGTAGTCTGCTTAAAGTTTTCGCATTGGTAAAATAGTTGGCTGATGTCTATTTCTTGAATAACGGCATCGCATGTGGTAATTAATGCATTTGGGTTTCTTCCATCTAGGTGGCCATTTAAAGTAATATCACCTCCCATGGTTTTAAGGGATATTGGATTTGCATCTATAATCCTATTCTTCATTACTACTTTTCCGTTTAGGTTTTGTGCATGAAACCTTCTGAAAAAGATAGAGTCGACCTTAAGGTTTAGCTCTAAGTTAACTGTGGGAGGAAGATTTAGACCATAGCTAGTATCACTTTCCGATTTTTGATTCTTTAATAAATAGTTGAGGTCAATTATATGGGAGTGAAGATCTGCCTTGATGGTAAGCTTTGCATTTTTATCTAAAACATATTGGGCCATGTTCCTAAAGAAGCCTTTTAATTCAAAGTCGCTATCTGCTAGTTTAAATTGAAGGTTATCGACTAGAAGGTCGTTGTTCTTAAAGATAAACTTCCCATTGATGTCTTTAAAGAGATCTTTGCCGCCAACCATTCGAATCGCCACATCTTTAGCATCCAGAGTTCCTTCGGTCTTAATGTTGATCATCTTTAATCCATCTCCATTTGGATTATCGACTATTCTTCCACTAAGTATTCCATTTATATTAATAAGTCCATTAGCAACTTTAAGTGTATCTAAACCTAGAAATTCCTTGGCTTTTACCATTTCAATTTCACCGATTAGCTCTGCTTTAATTCGTGGGTATTTTAAATTTTGGAGCCTAATATTCCCTTTCAGATTTCCATTTCCAATTTTAAAACTACAGTCTGTCAGATTTAAGGTACTTGATCTAATAGAGTGCCTATCTCCATTGGTAAAAGTTCCTTTTAGGTTTACTTTCTCTAGTTCTTGGGGAGTGCCAAGTCTGGAAATAGTACCGTCTGATATACCAAAATTAGCGGTAACTAAAGGATCTATTCGAGTACTCATTACTCCTTTAACGACGGAGTTAAAATAAATTTTTCCACTACTATGGTATTCTTTTATAGTATTCGAATATTCTTTTGGTAGAATAGAAACAACGGATTGAATGTCGAGATCTTTGCCGTCTATTTTTAAATCTAAAACGGTGTTATCACTTGTATAAGTGACAATCCCGTCGGTGTTAAATGCCACGTTTGCTATTTGAACATGACCATCATTAATGGTGTATTGTGGACCTGCAACTTGAAGTACAAGCTCTAGCTCTGCGTTTTTTTTATTTACATAATTTATGGTCCCAATTTTCAACCATTCAACGTCGAGTTTCGCTGAAATATTCAGGAGATAGTTTTTCCTGGCTATCTCACCTTCCATGTGTGCTTGATCAACGGAGAAAAAGAAATCTTGTCTGTTGGGCTCACTGATGTATCGGATATCTATGTTGTCCAATACAAGGTCTTCTAAATTGACCTGAACATTCTTTTTAAGGTCGAGGCTATCTTCCGCCATTTTCCAAAAATTGTAGTTAGACTCTCCGTCTTTGTCGATATGCAAGAGGATGAACCCATCTGCTATTTCGATGTTGTTGACGTTGTAGTTTTTTGTGTAGATATCGATTACATTAAACTGTAAGAAAAGTCTTTCTGCGAAGAGCAAAGTATCCTTGTCGCCCTGCAGTTTGATAAGTGTTTCTTCCACCATCACATCGGTAAGTTCGAGCGTAGCGTTTGGAAATTTTTTCAATAAAGAAAAGGTAGCATCTTTTACATCAACTCTTGTGTTAAGCTTTTTTCCAAGCGATGTAATTAGTTTGGCTTTAATCTCATCGCCATAATAATACTCGACAACAAGAGCGAACGACACAAAGCAAAGAGCAAGGATGAAGAAAAAAGTGAATATGTTTTTAACAGCCCTCATTACTTATTTTGATACTATTTTACGCGTTTTAGAAAAACGATTTCTTCTGGAGTAAGGAAGCGGTATTTACTTCTTGAAAGATCTTTCTTGGTTAATCCTGCAAAGGTAACACGATCTAATCTAACAACGTTGTATCCTAAGGCTTCCATCATTCTTCTCACTACTCTGTTTTTACCGGAGTGAAGTGTTATTCCTATTTCATTCTTTTTTCCGCCTTCAACATGACTGGCATCATCTGCCTGAACAACGCCATCTTCTAAGTGAACACCTGCCATTAGTTTTCTTACATCGGCGATTTTAACATTTGTTTCTAACTGTACATGATAGATTTTTTTGACACTATAACTTGGGTGAGTTAATTTCTTAGCTAGATCACCATCGTTGGTAAATAAGAGTAAACCAGTTGTTGCTCTGTCTAATCTACCTACAGGATAAATTCGTTCTTTACAAGCGTTACCAACCAAATCCATTACTGTTTTTCTGTCATGCGTATCGGAAGTAGTCGTGATAAAATCTTTTGGTTTATTCAACAAGAGATAGACCATTTTTTCTTGAGCGATAACTTTGCTCTCATGCTGAATTCTATCGTCAACGCTAACTTTCGTTCCCAACTCCTTAACTACAACTCCATTTACAGAAATCAATCCCATTTCAATAAGTTTGTCTGCTTCTCTTCTTGAGCATAATCCTGTATTGGCTACTACTTTATTAAGTCTAATGCGATCGTCTTTTGCTTGAATTCTTTTTGGCTTTGGATTACGTTCTTTGGTTTTATCATCTTGGCGTGTCCATTTTAATTTGGTACCAAAAACTTTTTTGCCCATAGGAGCTTCGCTTCTTCTATCGCTATCCGATTTTTGCTCTTTTGGTTTATCTGGTCCGCGTGTTTTTCCAACTCGTGGTCCGCTCGATTTACGATCGCTCTTTTTAGATCCGAACGATTTACCTTTATCTCTATCACCACCTCTACTAGGTTTGCTATCTCTCTTACCGGTTTCTCTTTTTGCCATAACTTAAAATGTAGGGGTGAAAGCACCTTCTAGATGTTCTAGAGTGATTTTTTCACCATCAATTATTACCGAAATAATGTCGAATCGGCATTCCATGTCTAAATCTTTTTCGTTGATATAAGCTTCTGTAGCCTTTATCAAATTATTTTCTTTAGTAATATTTACGGCCTCCGAAGGTGAACCATAATTAATACTACTTCTTGTTTTTACTTCTGCAATTACCAGAAAATTATCTTTCGTGGCAATTATATCAATCTCCGCTTTATCATATCTCCAATTCGTTTCTAATATCTCGTATCCATTCTTTTCTAATTCTGCGAGTGCAACTTTTTCTCCTTGTATCCCAAGGTCGTAGTGCTTTGCCACTTTAGAATATCAGTTCTACTTTATCATCTACAATAAGTTCCGCTTCGGCACCCATTATTAAGGCTCGGTTATCATCGATATGTCCGGCAGGAAAATCGAAACAAACTGGGTAGTCATAATTCTTAACGGCGTCTAATATTATCTCTTGCACGTTTCGTCCGAATGCAATCGCATTGTCATTCATATCCGTCATGCCACCTACAACTAAACCTGATATCTTATTGAGCATGCCACTTCGTTTTAAATTCATGATCATTCGATCGATGTGGTACATGTATTCGTCTAAATCTTCTAAGAAAAGAATCTTTCCATCTGTTCTCATTTGAGATTCGGACCCCATCATACTATATATAATAGAAAGGTTGCCTCCTACAACTTGTCCTTTTGCTTTTCCTTTCCTATTCATTGGATGAGCATCTGCTGTATGAGCAAGTGGAGCGTTGAATAATGCTTTTCGCAAAGTAGAAATCGCCATACGCGGATCTTTATCCTTATAAAAGTTGATGGCCATTGCACCATGTATTGTTTCGTATCCTCTGTTATGAATAGATGTATGTAAAGCGGTAACGTCACTAAAACCAATAATCCATTTAGGGCTTTTTTTAAAGCTACTGAAGTAAAGTTTGTCTATAATTCGAACGGTTCCATATCCACCTCTAGCACACATGATGGCTCGGATGTTTGGATCGTCGAGCATTGTTTGCATGTCCTCCGCTCTAGCTTCGTCTGTACCGGCCATTTGGTTTTCGATATCGTAGATGTGTTTACCTAAAATAACTTTTAGCCCCCACGATTTAAGGTGCTCAATACAAGGCTTTAATTCCTCTTTAGAGATCTTTCTGGCAGTAGAAACAATACCAATTTTGTCTCCTTCTTTTAAATAGGCTGGTTTAATCACGATTACGTTGACGTTTATTATCTTTGGCGAAGATACAATACATCTAAAAATAGATGAAGAAATTTTCAAGATATACGATTACTTCTGCACTTCCATATGCAAATGGCGAAGTGCACATAGGGCATATGGCTGGTGTTTATTTGCCGGCAGACATTTATGCGCGCTATTTACGTTCGAAAGGAGAGGACGTTTTGTTTATCGGAGGCTCGGATGAGCATGGTGTTCCAATCACTATTAAAGCAAAAAAAGAAGGTATTACTCCTCAAGATGTAGTGGATAGATATCATAATAGTATCAAGCAAACTTTCAAGGATTTCAATATTTCGTTTGATGTTTATTCAAGAACATCTGCTCCATTACATCATGAAACATCTTCTGAGTTTTTCACTGACTTATATAATAAAGGAGTTTTCATTGAACAAGAAAGCGAACAATATTATGATGAGGCGAACAACCAGTTTTTAGCAGATAGATACATTACGGGTACATGTCCGAATTGTAAATCGGAAGGAGCATATGGGGATCAATGCGAAAGTTGTGGTTCTTCGTTAAGTCCAAAAGAATTGATTAATCCGAAGTCGGCATTAAGTGGGGCGGTTCCTATCTTGAAGAATACCAAGCATTGGTATTTGCCTTTAGATAAGATGCAGCCCGAGTTAGAAAAATGGATTGACGGCCATAAAGGAGATTGGAAACCTAATGTTTACGGACAATGTAAATCGTGGTTAGATTCTGGACTTAGACCGAGAGCCGTTACAAGAGATTTGAATTGGGGAGTAAAAGTTCCTGTTGAGGGAGCAGATGGTAAAGTTCTATACGTTTGGTTCGATGCACCGATAGGATATATAAGTGCTTCGAAAGAATGGGCAAACGAAGCTGGAAAAGATTGGAAAACTTACTGGCAAGATGAGGATTCGAAGTTGGTTCACTTTATAGGCAAAGACAACATTGTATTTCATACCATTATTTTCCCAGCCATGTTAATGGCACAAGGAGATTACATACTTCCAGAAAATGTACCTGCTAATGAGTTCTTGAATTTAGAGAACAACAAGATTTCTACTTCTAGAAACTGGGCAGTATGGTTGCCAGAGTATTTGAAAGACTTTGTTGGCAAAGGCGATATTTTACGATATGTGCTTTGTGCAAATGCTCCGGAAGCAAAAGACAACGATTTTACCTGGAAAGATTTTCAGGCAAAAAACAACAATGAGCTCGTAGCTGTTTTAGGAAATTTCTTAAACCGAGCAGTTGTGCTAACTCACAAATATTACGAGGGTAAAGTTCCAGAAAGAGGAGAATTAAATCAGCAAGACCAAGATGTTTTGGATCAGTTGGCTAAGTTCCCAAGTATTATTGGTGAGAAGATTGAAAAGTATAGATTCAAAGAAGCCCTCTTTGAAGTTATCAGTTTAGCCCGTTTAGGTAATAAGTATTTGGCCGACACAGAGCCATGGAAGTTGGTTAAGGAAGATGAAGAGAAGGTAAAAACAATCATGAATATTGCACTTCAGATTAGTGCAAGTTTGGCGGTTGTATTGGAACCCTTCTTACCAGAATCTGCCGCTAAGATGAATAATCTTTTAGGCTTAGAAAATAAAGTTTGGGCTGATGCAGGAGATTCGGATTTGCTTCCAGGCAGCCACCAAATCAACAAAGCAGAAATTCTATTCCCTAAGATTGAGGATGAAGAGATTGAAGCTCAAATGAAAAGATTAGAAGACATTAAAATAGAGAACAAAGCGATGGAAGATGCTAAAGCTAAAGAAGAAGCAATGGAAGAAAAGTCGATAGAGAAATCGGAGATTAAACCTGAAGTTGCGTTTGATGATTTCATGAAAATGGATATCCGTGTTGCAACAGTTTTGGAATGCGAAAAAGTTGAAAAGGCAGATAAGCTTTTGAAGTTCTTATTGGATACAGGTATTGATCAGCGCATTGTTGTTTCTGGAATCGCAGAACATTACGCTCCAGAAGATTTGGTTGGTAAACAAGTAAGCGTTTTAATGAATTTGGCTCCTCGTAAAATTAGAGGAGTTGTTTCTCAAGGAATGATATTAAGTGCCGAAAATGCAGACGGTAGTCTGAAGTTAATCTCTCCTTATGTGGAGGTTGATAATGGTGCTCAGATAGGATAATTTTGCTTCGTCCTTCGTAGTTAGAACGAAGAAGGAAAATACTGCCCCCTTAGTTTAATGGATAAAATAGAAGTTTCCTAAACTTTTGCTCCAAGTTCGATTCTTGGAGGGGGCACAAAACAGTTTTGAGTGTGAGTTTCGAGTGTGAGCGAGAAACTTGCACGAAAAGCTGTTTTCCCTCAATTCTCTCCCTCACACTCAAACTTCCCCGCCACAAGATTGGTTGCGAAGGAGAAGCTCAAACTGAATTTTTATACATTTACCTTTCGTAAGTAACGAGCACTTACATTTTATTTTCATCTCAAACTCTCATTTCATGTTCGATTTCGAAAGACTAGAAGTCTATATTAAAGCCAAAGAATACAATAAATCCGTTACAAAGTTTCTCCGAGATTCCAAAGTGGACAGGGTTACACATGATCAATTACGAAGGGCATCCTTTAGTATTATGCTAAACATTGCAGAAGGAACAGGGAGATTTACAAAACCTGATAAACGTAATTTCTATGTTATATCTCGTGGTTCAGCATTCGAGTGTGTCGCTGTTTTCGATTACCTCCAAGATTTAGAATTGATAGACAAGCATACTTTTGATACGTTCTACAAGGTTTTAGAAGAGTTGTCAAAGATGTTGTTTGCTCTAATTCGTAATTTAAGTAAGCCTTGATACTGTTGAGTTTCAGGGCTTTTGTTTTTAACCCCTAAAGGATTATTGAACTTTTGAATTATTTGTGTTAGGGCTATTTGATGAAGAAGGGGTACTCTAAGTAAATAGGAGTACATTAATTGATATGAAAAATGGTATAGTTGTTATAATGTTTTTAATTACGTTTTCATGTTTTGAAGGCTATTCTCAAAATAGGCACCAAATCAGAAGGGATTCTACCTATCGTAATCATGCAATGAAATATATCAATTTTATTTTGGGGAGTGAATATGTAGAAGAAAAGTTAAATTATGCTGGTATTTATCACCATACGCTTAGTATGGTACTCTACGAAACCAAAGAATCAAAAAATGATGAAGGGAGAAATACTATTATAATTTTTTTCAAAACAATGACTTTCGATGTTGATTCTCAGATTACAATAATTGATAAAGAATTCATAGACAAGTGTAACGTCGGAGACAGCACATGCAATTTAGCAATTGGGAAGGACCGAGCAATTTATCTGGCTAGGGAAGAGGGCTTGAAACAGGGGTTAGAAAACTGGAAACCTCAATTAGTGCTGTATGGAGGGGATTTTAAGAACCCACAGTGGACTATACAATCAAAATATTCTCAATCAACTGGAGAGACTGTGAATATTAAACTATACAGTGGAGAAAGTAGACTTACCTTCTGGATGTCGATTGAATAGCAAGTGAATAGAACCGTATAGTAATGATTTGTCAAACATGATTGTTATAAATAACTACTAAACCAACTCAATATCCTCTTTCAACTCCCAAAGCAACTTCAAATCCTTCATAAATAAGTTCGATAAACTGCTTGTTGGGGGCACGATTACAGTGCCGAGTGCGAGGGACGAGTGTGAGAGCACTGTCCCTCAAAACTCACACTGGAACTCTTGCTTCAGAATTAGTATATCAAGCTTCAACTCACACTGAAGTTTTATACATTTATGTAGTTGCAAGTAATGGACACTAGTACTTTATTTCATCTCAAAACTCTCATCTCATGTTCGGTTTTAAATAATTATCAGTTTGTCAAAAGTATAAATTGCTAATAGCGACAAATCTAAATTATTCATATATGTAATTGCCGTAATTTCAGATACATACCTAGGGGCTTGGTTTTTTTAAAAAAAAATAACGACCTACCCTAGGGTTTAGTATGTTCTTATGGATATATTTTAAGAAGCCCGATTTTCATTTAGGACGGGTTAATATACAAATACAAATATCATTAAATAAGCATATGAGAACAAGAAACAAGGCGAGTTATAGGGATAATACATATTTCTTTGGGCTAAGAACAAATTTAGTTACACTGAGTTGCTTTCTAATGATGTTATCATTGAGTAATACAACATTTGCACAGGTATCCACAATGACAAGTTGTTCATTTCCATTGACAGACCCAGATAATTACTTCTGTAATGGAGATGTTGAGGTAGGGATGGATGGTACCGAATGGGAGAATACAGCACAACCATATAATTCAATGTTAAATTGTAACAATAATGCTGATGGTTATAGTATCGCTGATAATTGGTGTGCACATTACCGAAAAATCAGTGTAGTATCAGCTGACATACCAGGTATAGGTCCTGAGTCTTTTGCATATAGCGTGGAGCGAGAACCCCTATCAATGTTTAGTCCATTTTTGAATCCGTATTCTACAGGTGATAACCATCGAATGCTTAGACAGGGATTCTCGTATTCATGTGGTCCAGGACTTATACGATCTTCACTTTTTACTAAAATATGCATGCCATTAGAGGCAGGAGCAACATATAAATTAGAATTTGATGCTGGAATACGACGAGGCAATGATTTACCTCAGCAACAAGAAATACAGCCGGATGCGTATTTTTCAGCGACTGCAGCTACGCAAGCAGTCATTGGATCGGCTCCAGTTCCTACAGGTTATCTCTCTTGGGATAAAACCGAGGTTCAAGTGAAGGTGCCTTTTGGTAATGATCCTGATGTTATAAATTGGTCTCAGCTTGAATTATTTATTACAGTTCCAGAAGATGACCACAATCCGTATAATACAATTCTTCTATACAATCAATTAAAAGATGGTTACAATGGAGAAGCTGAAGATAAACATTTTGAGTATGAGGTATTTACAGATAACTTTCGATTTACTAAAGTGTCTCCAGATGTAGTACCAGTTATTACAGTTTGCACAGGTGAAGATGTTGAGCTTCCTTGGGAAGAGATTACTCCATTTGAAGAATACACATTCGAATGGAATAACACTCCAAGTTTTGGTGGTTTGGTAGATGGTAATGGACTTTCTGAAGATGCAAGCAACACAAATACAAGTATCGGTAATAGCGCTATTACAGAAAGCGGAATATATACTGTAACTGTTGCTGGTCCAAACGGATGTTCTCACACAAAGTCTGTTGAGGTAGAAATTGAATATGCAACATTAGATGTAAATTATCAGGCTTCTTGTACAGGTACAGATGATGGCAGTGCCTCTCCAAATTTAAATAATCCTGAGGGTCTAAGCGTTTCTTCATTCGAATTTTTCAATGCTGCTGATGAGTTAGTAGGCGGAGGAATGGGTGCGAGCAATTTAGCTCCCGGTGATTATTATCTAGTTGCCAACGTTGGTGAGGCATGTGTTTTAACGGAACCATTTACAATAGAAGCAAATGTTGCGCCTATATTAAATTTGACCGACCAAACTCTTTGTTCTCAAAGTGGTAATATATTATTCCCAAATCTTACTGGTGGAGACTTAACCATTAGTGATGATGCTGTTTCGTATACTTGGGACAATTATAGTGGTACTACAAACCATCCCAATCCTGGACAGTTAGGTGTTAACAATACAGGACAACTTGAAGTACCTGGAGATGAACCTGGAACTTGGACGGTGGTCGTAACGGATGAGCACGGATGTGAATCTACAGGTGAAGTCTCGTTAATTTTAGATCAAATTACTCTGCCATCAGTTGCCGCTGTATGTTCAGGTAGCGAATTGTTTTGGTTACCTTCTGTTAACATATTCTCATCAGATCATTATACTTTCATTTGGAGTAATGGATATTATGGAGAGGTGATCAATGGAGGTATGCAGGCAAGTACATGGGGAGGTGATCCTAGTCCAACGATAGATGGACAAACTGACTTAACCGTAACTGTTACCAATTCTGAAACAGGAGCTTGTAACACAGATACTTATACCGCTACTTTATCAGTAGGTGTAATTAGTCCTCCAGTAGGTCAAATTACTTTGCCATCAGTTCCCGATGTATGTTCAGGTAGCGAATTGTTTTGGTTACCTTCTGTTAACATATTCCCATCAGATCATTATACTTTCATATGGAGTAATGGTTTTTATGGAGAGGTGATCAATGGAGGTATGGAGGCAAGTACATGGGGAGGTGATCCTAG
>JABSPR010000030.1 GCA_013214975.1 Flavobacteriales bacterium | reverse complement strand
CAATTCAAAATTCAACTTTAGCAGATTGGCCCGAATTACCAATGATGGGATTCACTGGCGCAACACAATCAACTGGATGGGTCTCTGTATATACATTCGATGAATCTATTGATGGAGGGGCATCTGTTGGAGGCTGGCAAGAGGCAACCAACATCACGAATTCAATAGATAGCAGAGGTACTAACATTTATATCAGTACCGGAGACTATACCTTAAGCGTTACCGGATCTCCCAACACAGGAGATCAAGTATTTAATACTGGATCCACTCCAAAATTAACGTACACGGAAAACTCTTCTCCTGTAGATAGCGATGAAGATGGTTGGAATATTATTGGGAACCCCTTCCCTTGTAACATCAATTGGAATAAAATTTCAGGTTCAGACAAAAACAATATTGAAGATGTTATCTGGATGTACAATCCTACTTTGGGATCGTACGGAACTTATATTGGAGGAGCTGGTAGTGGAGCGAATGGAATTGATAGTATTATCCCTTCTTCACAGGCCTTCTGGGTACATGCAACGGCAGCTAGTCCTAGCTTAAAGATAAAGGAATCAGCCAAAGATATTACACCTAAGGCCTTTATTAAATCCATTGGATCCTTTTCTAATAGCAGTCTTAAACTTAAAATAAGCAGCACAATAAATTCCTACAGCGATGAAACAATTGTAATTTTTAGCGCTAATGCGACCGAAGGAATTGGAGATAAATTTGATGCCATTCACCTAGATTCTTTCGAGCCATCGGCACCTTCAATATCAACAACTTCTTCTGAGGGCCATGATCTAATATTTAACAATGTTCCGGATAATGTATCCAACTTAATAATACCAATAACCACAACGGTAGGAGTTACAGGGAGCTATACATTAGAAGCGGTCAATCTCTCCAATATTCCTGCTAATGCAGATGTGTTTCTAATTGATAATTTAACTGGAGTTATAACAAACTTAGTAAACACAAATACTTACATCTTCAACATTTCAGACACAACAACTGCAGAAAGATTCGATCTCCAATTTTCCATACTGCCAACTAAAAATAATGAAGAATTAGGGGAGCAGTCAAAATTGATTGCTTATCCAAATCCTTTCAATGCCTACACTACTATCAATTTTTCAAATAAATTTAATAAGGATTATAAGTTAGATCTATTTGATGCAATGGGAAAACATGCTGGAACTTTTAACCCAACCTCAAGTACTCAATTTAACATTAATAGAAATAACCTAGGAGCTGGCCAATACCACTTTATTATTTCTTCCGATGAGGAAGTATTAGGTAAAGGGAATGTGATTGTAGAATAAGTCCAAATCTAGCTCTATTACAATCCACTTTCTTTTACTTTTGATTCTTAATGAATCATTTTTATTAGGATGGATTATTTAGAACTATTGCTACTGGTTGTAGTCGGGGTTATTGCTGGTTTCATCAATACTGTTGCTGGCGGGGGCTCTCTACTCACTCTTCCTATTCTAATTTTTCTAGGCCTCCCCCCTTCTGTTGCTAACGGAACTAATCGAGTATCCATATTCTTTCAGAATATGTCTTCCATTGCAGGCTTTAAAAGCAAGGGTGTTTTTGTTTATCCCTTTAGCCTTTGGGTAGGATTATCGGCTCTAATTGGAGCAGTTATTGGTGCTCAGATCTCCGTTGATATGGACAGTGAATTATTCAATCAGATACTTGCCATAATAATGATTGCAGTGGTATTCATCACCATTTTTAATCCAGTTAAAAATCCAGAGGATGTTCTCGAAAAACTCGGAAATAAACACCAATTGCTTAGTATAACCGTATTTTTTTTTATTGGAATATATGGTGGGTTCATTCAGGCAGGTGTTGGGTTTCTAATTCTTGCTGCTCTTTCGATGATAAACAACATGTCGCTTGTAAGGTCTAATAGCGTTAAAGTATTTGTGGTATTTACATTTACTGTTGCGGCCTTAATCGTATTCTTAATACAAGATCAAATTCATTGGTATTATGGGTTATCCTTAGCAGTTGGTAGTAGTTCTGGAGCATGGATAGCTAGCAGATGGTCTGTTAAAAAAGGGGATGTTTGGATTAAGCGATTTATGGTAGTGATGGTTACTGCAATGGCTATCAAACTTTGGTTTGACCTCTAGAAGAAAGTTGCAGACATATATTCCCATTTTGCATAATAGATTTTAATTATACCTAAAATCGAAATCTTATTTGATAGAATTTCAAAAATCTATACGTAGTGAACAATATTGTGTCCAGAATTGGCTTTTTCTACAGAGGATTATCAGACGAATTTATTGAATAGTAGAAAGTCAGTTGAAGGTCAGTTATATTTGCATTCTAATTTAAATCTTAGCTGCCATGTACTTTGACTTTACTGAACTTTCTGACGCGGAGTGTTATCATCTAACAACACAAACTGTAATGCCTCGTCCGGTTGCTTGGATACTCTCAGAATTTAGTGAGAAAAACTATAATCTGGCTCCTTTCTCTTACTTTACGCCAATCACAAACAACCCGCCATTATTAATGGTCTCCGTTGGCACAAAACCAGGGGGAGAATTGAAAGACACGATTAAGAATATGACGTTTTCGAAAAAGATGGTTATTCATATTGCCTCTGCTGATTTAGCGGAACAGGTAACCCTCACAGCCAAAGACCTACCTCAAAATAAATCGGAAGTAGATCTTGCAAAATTAGAACTTGTAGATTTCGAAGGCTTCGATATGCCAAGACTAAAAGATTGCTCGATTGCTTATGGTTGTTCTTTGTATGAAATTAAGGAGATCGGAAACAAGCCGCAATCGTTATTGTTTGCACAAGTAGAAAAACTATACGTAGCTGATGAGATGGTTAGCTTAGAGGAAGATAAAGTGACTATCAACGCCAAGAAAATTAATCCTTTAGCGAGATTAGGAGGGAATGAATATGCTAATTTAAAAGATGTCTTTGCGATAGCCAGACCTCAATAGAAACTATCGGTCTGATAGAATTGGATCTGTTGCTATATACCAATTCTCTCTTATCGCAGAGAGTTTGAATTTCATTTTAATATCGGCCAACTTAGCAATCTCATTAAACTCAAGAGCATATTTTTCTCTTTTGTCGTTATGCTTTATTCTTCCTGCCTGAGTATTTTCAAATCCTATAGGAAAAATTAAATCTTGGCCTTTTTTACTGACAATATCATATTTATTTAATATCTCAATAGAAACTACATTCAAGTCACTTCGAATATTAAGACCATTTCTACTGCTCTCAAAATTCACAGTAGCCATCGTAAGCTTACCGTTCTTGTATTTAGTATTAAATACTTGATGCTTGTCAAAAGTTGCTAAATCCACAAAATTTAACCGCGGGTTAAGCAATAAGAACATCATATAGTTATGTGCATGCCATCTTTCCGGATTTTCTGCACTGTCTATACTCAACTGACTAACTTTTCTAGCCATCTTATAAAATTCCCCAAACTGATTTTGGGAATAACTGTTAAAATTTATTCCCAGTAGCCATAGGAATAAGACAGCAAAACATATGTTACGTAAATAGCTCATAATCTAATGATTCCGTATTTCTACGTGGTTTTTAGAATAAAGTTGCATGTAATTTACAATAAAATAATATTTATACAGAATTGAATATACCAAACACCCCTTTAATACCAAGGGAACTGATGCTTTTTACGCACGTAATTGATACCATATTGGGATACTAAATTCTTGAGTCCATTTGGCTTCAATTTATTCTAGTGTTAATCTCTATAATTTGAATTTCAGTTTAATTACGTAGCTATTAAAAACCATACTCAATGAAGTAAAAATAATTTCATGCAAAATAAAAGCCCAACAAACGCACCTGCCGGACTTTCATTAAAGATTGAGTAGTTATTAAACCAAGACTTATTTAGTTAGCACAATCTTTATCATTTTCGATTTGTTTTTTGACACTGCTTTGAGCAAATACATTCCTTCTGTTTGATTGCTCAAATCAATTATTGTTTTCTGCTGAGCAGAAATGTCAAGTATTCGTCTACCCGTCATATCAAACACCAATATCCGTTCCAAACTATTTCCTTTGACATCTATTGTTACTACTCCCGATGTTGGATTTGGATATGCGGTAATGGAATCTACCATCTCTTCCTCCTCTACTGCAGTAGGAATACATGGTCCAAAGAACCAACCTAAATTGCTACCGTTATCGACCGTATTATCTGTTATGAAAGTAGCACCTCCAGCTGCAGTAATGTCTTGAAGAAGCAGATAGTCTCCACATACAGTTCCTGTACTTTGTGAAATTGTAGCAGGATCTCCTATTGTGCTACTTTGTATACTAATATTTCCAATCAAAGTACCTGTTACAACCAAATCCGAAACCGTTTGGGTAGACCAGGCATCCAGCACTAAATCTGTACCAGGAAGAAGAAGTAATTGATTAAACGTATTTGACCCTGTCATATTCAACAAACCACCATTCTGATTAATCGTTACATCATTATAAATAAGATTGCCGCCAACAAAAGTCCAACTAGCACTCGACATTTCAATAGTGGATGTTCCCGCATTAAGTACTAAACCTGTTGGGTCACTAATAGACCATCCATCTACATTTAAAGTAGAGCTACCTAAATTTAATGTTCTTGGTGAGGTAGAATTCGAATTAAAGCTTCCTCCTGATAAAAGATTAATCGTGTTGTTATTCGTATTTAATGTTCCATTACTAAAGTTGACCAAACCAGAAGCGGAAAAATCATCACTAAAAGAATATTCACCAGAGCCATTAAAGTTTACAGTACCCCAAGACCATGGGAAGACAGAAGTTATTGTATTTCCATTTGCCGAGCTGATAAAGTTAATTGAACCACTATACGATGCGCTCATTGAAGAGATGTATGTTAAAGAACCATTCACATTAAGAATACCCCATCCGGCTAAATCAGGAGAATTAAGAGCACCTGTCCAATCCATATTTTTACAATCTCCATTAGTTACGATAGTAACTACTTGTCCTGGAACAGAAAACGAATTCACATCAAAGTGTACATCATCTAAAATTGAAGGAACACAAGTTGCAGCCGCTCCGCCTGATGAAAGAGACCAACTAGTAGCGTCTTCCCAGTTACCGGTTCCTGCTATCCAATAAAAGTCTGTTCCTGCGAATCCAGAAATAGTCCAACCGCTTACATCTCCTACGCCTATAGAATTTGTTGCATTAAAGACACCTCCTCCGCTTACGTTGATACTATTTATGGAGATATAATCTCCATTGAACGTTCCGGCTGGAGCTACAAACGAAACAGTGCCACCATTGGAAGTTAATTGAGTATAATCTGAACAACCTGTACCATCTGGAATAACTAGACCTGCTGCAGATACAAAGGTTTGTGTACTGCCTCCTTCAAAGCTTATATCATTGGATGTAATTGTAAGTGAATTAAACTGGTTTGAACCACCTATTCTAACTGCCGATGTTGACGTTAACACTACAGCATTGTAGTCTTCATCGCCACCCAAGAATGTATTAGCGCCACTTGCAGCGGTTGTAATAATTGAAGTACCTGGTGTAACATTAAAGTTAGTTGCATCATTAATTATCCAGCCGTTCCATGTACTTAATAAATTAATGGTAGAAGAACCTAGAATTAGTGATCGAGATAAACTTGAATTAGAGATAACACTGGCCGCAGTTACAGTAAAGTTATTTGTATTCAATGTTCCTTCTTCAAAATTAATTGCACTCCAATTACTCGGAATATATAAATCACTTTGTAATGACCAGTCACCAGAACCATTGAAGTACATACTAGACTGAAAGCTTATTCCATAAGTATCTATTAGATTACCCGCACTTGATGCCCTATAATTTATTATTCCAGAATAACTTGATACATCAACTGTATTATGTAAGAGGAAATCTCCATATATATTTAATGCCCCATTATTTGATAATGCCCCTAAACCAACTCCTGCAGTAGTCATATCAAAATTATTACAGTAAGACGCACCATCAATTGTAACCGTTTCGTTACCGATACTAAATGAATTGGCATCAAAAACCACGTCATCTATTTGAGAAGGAATACAACCAGATGCTACGCCACCGGAAGCCATCGACCAATTATTTTGATCATTCCAATTTCCACTTCCTGCAATCCAATAAAACGTTTGCGGTACTCCTGCTGTAAAATTCCAACCCGAATTATTACCTAAGTCATTAGCATTTGTTGCATTGAACACCGCACCTCCAACAACTACCATGTCTTCAATCTCTACATAATCCAAATTATTTGTACCCGCTGCATCGGTTATCGTAGCCTGTATACCCCCAAATGAAGATTTTAATTTTTTACGATTTGCACAATCTCCTCCTTCATCAATAAGGTAATTTACCATTTGATTCGTGCCATCTTGAAAAACAAAGTCTATTGTTCCAGTTCCAGCAAGTATTAATGAATCAAACGAATTATTATCATTTATGTAGGCATTTCCTATCGACGTTAGAACTACATCGTCATATACAAGTCCTCCTCCTGAAAAACTTCCGGTAAGGTTTATTGTTGAAGTACCCGCATTCAATGTCATGCCAGTAGAATTTACAACACTCCAGTTACCCAATAAATTCACGTCACTCGAACCCAAATTAAATTGTCTTGTACTGGATGAATTAGTACTAAAAGAATTTATATTAACATCATTATTTCCTGTAATGAGTGTACCTTGATTTAAAGTCAATTGAAATGCATTCAGTTCATCAGTTAATGTAAAAGTTCCTCCTCCATCAAAAACCAGGCTCCAAGCATTTATTGTTACACCAGCACTTGTGATTGTTTCTGAGTTGTTAGAAATAAAAGTTAATGTTCCTGTATTCGAATTCGTAACACCACTTTCAAAGATTAACGAACCTTTAAGCCTCAAAGGATTCCAACCACCCAAATCTGGTGAATCAGAACCTGAACCAGTCCAATCCATATTATTGCAATATGCATTTGCATCTACGTTTACTATTTCACCTGGTGCCGAGAAAGAATTAGCGTCAAAAAACACGTTATCATTAATAGAAGGTATGCATATTGTTGCTGGACCACCGGAAGACAAAGACCATTTAGAAACATCACTCCAATTTCCTCCATCTCCAATCCAATAATAATTTAAGGCCACCGGTGATGAAATAGACCAGCCTATATTGTTCCCAAGATCGCTGCTGTTTATACCATTAAAAGCAGCTCCACCCACTCCAATTACATCCGCTATTGCAGCAAAATTTAAATTAAGAGAACCTGAAGTCTTATTTATAGTCGTCTGTTCTCCAGGGAATGATGAAGAAAGTTGAAATAAACTAGCACAAGTCCCAACCCCATTAATTGTTCCATTAACAGTATATACCTGGCCACTTTCTAATGCAAGATCACAATCTACAGCGAGATTTATATCATTGAAAGTTAACTGTCCCGCTAGATTAATAATTGAAGGAAATCCTGGATCAAATGTTATATCATAAAAAGTAATGGGATCAGATAACCAAATCGAAGTGGTTTCTGTATATATGTGAGATGTACCGGCATCGAATGTTAAACCAGCTGTGGAGAATAAATTCAACCCCCAGGTTACATAAACATCAGATGCTCCTAAATTAATAGTTCTTATACCACCAATCCAAGAATTAATTTGTGTACTCCTAATTAATTGATTACCAGAATTAAAAACACCCTTGTCGACCTGCAGGCTGGCATTCGGTATACTAAGAGAATCCAATAATGTCCATTCACCATCTCCATTAAAGATTACATTCCAAACACTGGGTAATCCAATTTCGTCCATGTCAATTGTTTCACCCAAGTCATCTGACATAAATAATACTTGGCTAGAAAGGCTAACCGTCATTCCACTTTCCAATTGAAGAGATCCATATATATTGAGATCCATTCCACCCCCAAAGTCTGGCATGTCAGTTCCGGATCCTACCCAGCTCATGTCGCTACATGTTGCTGCAACATTAAGGTTGACTCCCTGTAAAGCACCAGAAAATGAATTTTCATCAAAATAAACATTATCATTTCCTGAGGGTAAAGCCGTGTGAAAAACACCTCCTCCAGATGTTGTTGCCCAATGAACCCCATAATCACTCCAGTTACCTCCATCACCTACCCAATAGTAATCTGATGCATGTAATCTATTTGATAGAACAGATAAAACCGAAATTAGAAATCCAATTGTAATTATCTTTCGAAAAATTTCCGTGTTGCTGACGTTAGAATTTGTTTTCATTTCTTTAAACTTGAATAAGGTTGGTAGTATTCACTATACTTTCAAGATAATATCTCTTTTGAACTATATATGTCAGTGCCGAACACCTACCCTTGGATAAAAATGAATTTTAATTGAAAGTATTTATAACCGACTGGTTAATAACAATATATAATAATTTCAAAACCCTATAAACATTTTTCGCACAAGCCAGTAGCTTGTATTTCCAAGCTAGATATCTTGAATTTTGGCAAAAAAACACTTGGGAACTGTTCTACTTCAACGCAATAAACGGCATTGCAATTATCACATTTAAAGTGAACATGTTGGTAGTGGTGAGCAGAGTCGCTACATGTATCTTGGCATATCGCATAACTCGATTCTTCGCCACCAATACTTATCTCATGGATTAATCCTTTCTCTCTAAAAGTTTTGATAGTTCGATACAAAGTAACACCATCGAAAGAATCTAATTATTTCTCTATTTTAGAAATAGTGAGGGCATTTGAATGATCTAAGAAAACGCAGAGAACCATCTTTCGAAAGTCTGTTTCTCCAATATTTTTCTGCTTTAATAAATTACTCATCACTTATCGTTTGCAACATCGTTGCATTATTACAAATCTAACTATATTTGCAACAATGTTTCAATAGTAAAATTAATGTTTCTAAAAGCGACTTTCATTCTAGTAATTTTAAGCATGGGCTCTTTCGCCTATGCTGGTGATGAAGTTTCAAAAGATGATTTTAAAGTCGATCCTTTATCCCTCGCAGCAGATCCTATTATGAAACAACACCTCCATGACGATCACGAAGATGACCACAGCCATCACGATCATCATCCTCACGAAATTGGTGTTGCCAATTCTCCTGTATATTTTATAAGTGAAGAAGAGTTCAGCTACGGCCTACATCTCCATTATGTATACAGTTTTAGTAGAACTTAATTTGGATTAGGGTTGGGCTACGAACGGATTTTCGACGAGCACTTACATTCTACGATTGGTATTGTAACTAGCTATAGGCCTTTTGATGGTCTTAGTATTAATGTATCTCCTGGAATTACATTTGAAGGTACAGGTGATATCAATCCAGCTCTTCATATTGAAACGGCATACGAATGGGAAATATATAATTTTTCATCTAGGACCGGTACTTGAGTATGCCTGGGATCCAGAAGACACTCACATTAGCTTGGGATTACATATTGGGTTCGGTTTTTAACTAAAAAATCATGGCTCAATTTCTGATGAGCATCCAACATGGAAAAAATATTCCTTCTTCTATTAAGTACAATAATTACAACATTTGTGTTGGGGCAATCGCTCAAACTGAAAACTTACACCAGTGAAGATTGGGATTCGTGGGAAGTAGACAACTCAATAGAACTTAAAACATACACGAATAATGATTTCGACTATTGGGAAATTAGAGGAAATTAACGGTGATCTATCCTCCTTGGATGTAAGCCTTAAAGCAGCCATTCTTTTCGTCCCTATTTTCACAAGTAGCATCAGCATGCAAGGTAATATTGAATAGCCCATCTCCAGCTTCTTTGTCTTATTTTGAAAGACTAAATTTGTCATCCAACTAATAAATTATCTGTGATGAGTGATTTGATGAAACAAGATTTTAAACTCTCTACTTTTTTAAATTTAAAAAGAAACGAAGAAGGAAATCTTACGATGCCCTTTTCAGAAAACATTCAAAACCATGTTCAGACCGCTCACGCTGGAGCTCAATTTTGTTTGGCAGAATTAGCAACCGGCACATTTGTAGAAAAAGCATTTTGGGAGTTTAAAGGAAAAATATTTATAGTTCTCCGTAGAACCGAAACCAAATACAGCGCCGCCGGAACAGATGATTTAACCGCCTACACAGAAATTAGAAAAGAAGAATTTGCAGGTTATGAAGAGGCTCTAAGAAATGGAAAACCAGCTCTTGTTCCAGTTCATGTTTCTGTAAGAGACAAAAAAGGTGATACCACCTTTACTGGTAAATTCCTCTGGTATATAAAAGTAATCTCGCTTTCAAAATAAATTTACAGAACAATGTTTCTAGTACGGTTAGTTGAGAATAATTTTGGTGCTCTACTCTTTATTTTCGGAGTAACTGCATTTTTCTTTCCAGGCTTATTCACATGGGGAGAAGAATTTAGTAGTATCTTTTTAATGCTCTCTCTCTTTCTAGGTTGCCTAAAAATCGATTTTAGCGAAATTATCCACATTAAGAAAAACGTTGGCCGTCTTTGTCTTTTTGTACTCCTAAATCTAATTATACATCCTTTAGTGTTCTTTGCAATTTCCTTTGCTCTCGACCAATACATAAGGGTTGGCATGTTTTTAATCTTGGCAACCTCTGGAGCCGTAGTTACTCCTTTACTTGCTAGTATTCTTAACCTTCGCATACTTTGGTCGGCTGTTTATGTCGTAATAAGCTCAGCACTATTGCCCTTTACACTCCCATTCTTAACGAAGAACCTATTCAACATTGAACTTGAAATATCCATTCTCGAAATGATGTTGTTTCTAGCAAAAATGGTTTTTATTCCATCTCTACTAGCTTTCATATTCAGACAATTTCTTCCAACCATTACGATCAAGATTAAAACTGTATCCGGGTTAGTAGGAAGTATTGGCATGTCGATATTCTTAGGAATTGTTATCGCTGTTAACGAACCCTATTTGGGAAAACACATGATGAGCATGAATACTCTTTATATCACTGCCCTCATGTTCGTCTTATTCTTTGCAAGATTCTTACTGGGATACCTAATGCCCTCCGAAAGCAAAATCGAAAAATGGACCAATGCTCTTATGTTCGGCAACATGAACAATGGGCTAATGATCCTCCTGGCATCTCAGTTTTTTGGGCCAGAAGTCTTATTTGTTGTATTACTATCTGAAATTCCTTGGGTATCTGTTCAACCAATTTTCCAAACTTTCGTTCACAAGAAATTGCATATTTATGCTGCTAAATAGCAATTAGTATGCAATTAGGCATTGAAATTGCACATAAATACTCAATAATTGCATTTTCGCGGATCTTCGTAACAGGTAACCATCTCATATATGAGAAAATATATTTTTACTAAATATCATTAACACTAATTCGCATTATTAATACATTATATCTATTAATATTACATATAACTACATAAAAGATACATTTGGTTAAATTAATTGTATTCATACTTCACTCTATCCATTAATTTAAATTATGGTTATGATACGCGATTTGAATGCTAGTCACTTTTAATATAAATTAGAGTTCAAATCATTTAACAATTTTAGTATGAAAAAGATAGGATTAGTTTTAATCATGATGATAAGCGCTGTAGCTTTTCAAGCTACGGCAGCCGATCACCATGGAAAGAAGCATGAATGCTCAAAGGAGTGTACCAAAGAAGGCAAATGCGTAAAAGCGTGCGGAGAGAAAGGGCATGAATGCAGCGAGGCTTGCAAAAAAGCAGCTGAAGCGCATGAAGGTCACAATCATGCAGATCATGGACACGGACATGACAAAGTAAAACACGAATGCACAGAAGCTTGCAAGACTGAAGGCAAGTGTGTCTATAAACATGGAGAAGAAGGACACACTTATTCAAAAGCATGTCACGACCATAAGGACGAATAGAACATTATCAAATTAAAAGAATCCTCCGAATTTCAGGGGATTTTTTTTTGCCCAAAAATTGCCAGTAATTTTATCACAAACTCCCAACAACTTAGACATGTATATTCGGGGAAAATTCCCTCTCACAGACCTACTTATCTGGTCTTATTGAGACATCATCAAGTTCTTAATTATGTCCGGAATACCTGTGTCTCCTCCATAATAAACACTATGGTTGATGTCGTCATTTATGATTTTCGAATGCCTAAGCTCAACATTAGTGTAATTATCGACGACCCCTTGATTTACTTGTACTTCATTCTTAGGAGAATCCCTGGTTACCTCTTTTGTAAATATGTTAATTACAGCAGAAATAGCACCTGGGCCATAGAGAGAAGATTGCGGACTTTGTATAACCTCAATTTTTCTATCTCGTTTAACGCTTAGCTCGTATGTTTGATGTCTATTAATTATTCCCTTAAATATAGTACACAAAATCACAGCAGAAGAGAAAGGGAGCGCTTAGCTAGACACGTTGATAAACGATGCGGCATTTTAGATTTACCACTCTTCTGTTTTTTTCTTAGAACTTCAACTAGTACCTAAGTCCGTATTAAACGAGACTGCATTAAAAACGAGCCAAAGTGAAGAAGAAAGAAGGTGATTATAAAATTAAATTTATGGAAACAGAAGTATTGAATAGAGCCTTAGGAATAGATATTTCA
>JABSPR010000029.1 GCA_013214975.1 Flavobacteriales bacterium | reverse complement strand
AACTGGAACAAACAATTAATTTAGTATCCATCGATCCTCGTTTTGATATTGAGGATGTAGGAGCCGATTTTAATTCAAGATCTTATTTGTCTAAGATTATTTTGAGTCAGCCAAATTATTTATTCAACTATAGTAACCTAGGTCATCAAAGCTACTATGTGGCTGAGGATAAATTGGACTTAATGTCTAAAATGTATTTCGATGTCTATCGACTAGGAGAAGTTCAGCACGATAAGAAGGAAATAGAGCCTGTTCTTAGAAATGCGGACATGGTAAGTTTTGATGTGTCTTGTATTCGTCAGTCGGATTCCCCAGGAACAGGGCATGGTATACCTAATGGTTTATATGGAGAAGAGGCATGCCAAATTACTAGGTATGCAGGTATGAGTGATAAGCTTACTTCCATTGGTTTTTACGAAATGAACCCATCGTATGATAGAGATAAGCAAAGCACCAATCTTGTTGCACAATTAGTTTGGTACTTTCTAGAAGGATTAAGTAACAGAAAAGGAGATTTCCCAGCAGGTGATATTAAAGGGTATACTAAATATTATGTATCAGTTGAAGAGCAATCAGATGAATTGATTTTTTATAAAAGCAATAAAAGTGAAAGGTGGTGGATAGATGTGCCCTATCCAAGTTCTAAGAAAAGCAGATTTGATCGTCATCATTTGGTTCCATGTACCTATAATGACTATGATTATGCTTGTAATGGGAACTTGCCAGATAGGTGGTGGAAGTCGTATCAAAAATTAACTTAAGTAGGATATTGAATAATGTTTTAAACAATAATGTGTCGATAATTAGGGCGGTATTCAATTAAATATGTAAATTAGCTATTGGTGTAGGTTCATTTTGCGCCAATTACAGAGAGAAAATCAAGCTTATGAAAAAGAATTTTGTTCTTGTTTTATTAATGTTTTCAGGGTTGTTCGCCTTTGGGCAGCAAAATGCCCAGTGGTCGCAAAACATGTTTAATAAACTTCAGATTAATCCGGCGTACGCAGGTACAAACGGTGCAATTTGTGCTACGGTATTGGCTAGGAATCAATGGACAAGTTTTGAAGGGCATCCTAAGCAGTTGGTTGTAAATGCGGATATGCCTATTCAAGCTATTCATGGAGGAATAGGACTAGTATTATTGAGTGATCAATTAGGTCCTGAAAAAACAACGGGTTTAAAGGCAGCATATTCATTCATATTGAATGCTGGGCCTGGTAAATTAAGTGTAGGTGTAGACGGTGGTGTATTAATGAAAAGACTGGGTGATGGAACATGGGCGCCACCAACTGCGAATCCAGATGATGCGATTGTGTCGTCATTAAGTGCTATGGTGCCGGATATTAATGCTGGCGTCTATTATTCGCAAAATGAACTTTACTTTGGTGTGTCGGCATCTCAGTTATTAGCTAATCAGGTTTACAAAGCAGCTGGTAATTCACAGTTTGATTTAAAAAGGCACTTTTATATTACAGGTGGATATAACTATGATCTTAATCCATCAATAGAATTGAAACCATCTATCTATGCTAAATCGGATGGAACGACAATGCAATTTGATTTCAATCTAAATGTAATGTATAACAATCAGTTTTGGGCTGGAGTAACTTACCGACCAGGAGATGCAATTCTTGCAATGCTTGGAATGAATATTACTTCTGATTTAAGATTTGGTTATGCATACGATATGAACATAACAGACTTGAGTAACTTTAATGCAGGAACCCACGAAATTATGCTTGGGTACTGTAAGTTGCCTCAGAAAAAGAAGACGATGAAGTACAAGAATGTCAGGTACTTATAAAGTATTCTTAAAAAAACCGTAACCTTTTTTTAACGAGTGGCGTATAAGCCACAATCCCCTCTAACCTGGGTATTGAATTAATTAAAATGAAAGGAGCTAATATTATGAAAACTGTAAATAAGATTATCTTATTAGGAGTAGCCGCACTTTTAACTGCATGTGCAGGAGGAAACGGTGAGTTAATAGGCGTACAAGGAAGAGAGATTTGGTTTGAACCTGTGCCATATGGTATGTTGTACATTCCTGCGGGAAGTTTTACAATGGGTCCTAGTGATCAGGATGTGCCATTTTCAAACACGACACAATCCAAAACGGTAACATTACCTGCATTTTGGATTGATCATACTGAAATTACAAATAACGAATACCGTCAATTTGTATATTGGGTAAGAGATTCAATTGCTCATTACTTAATGGGTGAGGTAAATGAAGAGCATTTGGTTACTGAAGATATATATGGAGATGAGATAGATCCACCTTCATTAAACTGGAGAGCTAGAATAGATTGGTATGCCGATGAGGAAAGAGAAACTCTAGAGCCAATGTATTTGCCAGAGCACGAAAGATTTAATCGAAGGAAAGAGTTCGATACAAGAAAATACTTGTACGAGTACACTTGGATTGATCTAAGAGATGCAGCAAGAAAAGGTACAGCAAATGCTGATGAAGGTGGTGCGCCTTTAAGAAAAAGAGGTATGACAGATAGATCTATCTTTATTAAGAGAGATGTTATTCCAATTTATCCAGATACATTATGTTGGGTACATGACTTCACTTATGCATATAATGAGCCTTTGACAAATATGTACTTTTGGCACCCAGCGTTTGATGAGTATCCTGTTGTAGGTGTTAGCTGGAAACAAGCTAGAGCATTCTGTATATGGAGAACTAACTTACTGAATGGGTTCTTACAGAAAAGAGGTCAAACTTATGTGCAGAACTTTAGATTGCCTACGGAGACAGAATGGGAATATGCAGCTAGAGGTACATTTAATACTAGCCCTTATCCATGGGGTGGACCTTATATAAGAAATTCACGAGGTTGTTTCTTAGGTAACTTCAAACCATTACGTGGTGATTATTATGCGGATGGTGGTATTCATACAGTGAAGGTTGGATCTTATAACCCTAATGATTACGGCTTATATGATATGGCAGGGAATGTTGCGGAATGGACAAGTAATGCTTTTGATGAATCTGCGTATAATTTCTCGCATGATTTGGCACCAGACTATGTTTATGAAGCCGATGATGCTGATCCTGAGGTGTTGAAAAGGAAAGTAATTAGAGGTGGTTCTTGGAAAGATCTAGGCATGTATATGCAAACAAGTACTAGAACTTATGAGTATCAAGATACTGCAAAGTCTTATATAGGTTTTCGTTGTGTAAGAACCTATTTAGGAAGGGATGTTCATGATGTGCTGTAGGAAGCTTGGTAAGCAATTACTTAGCGAATAATCGCAGTATCTTGTACGGATATGCTTGGAATTGTAAAAAAAATGAGCAATATTCGACGTTCGAAAATTTTATTAACTATTAAAACTGTGGGAAAATTATGAATCCAATAGAGTGGCTACAAACAATGCCTGGTAAGAGACTAATGGCATATGTATATGGTTGGGGTGCGATGATTGTTATTATCGGAGCGATGTTTAAAATTCAGCACTGGCCAGGTGCAGGTCCAATGCTTGTAACGGGTTTGTCGGTTGAAGCAATCATATTTTTTCTTTCAGCATTTGAGCCTCCACATGCAGAAACAGATTGGAGTCTAGTTTGGCCGCAATTGGCGCATGGTCATGATGATGATATTGATGAGCTAGAAGAAGGTGTTCCACATGAAGTTGCTGCTGTTGCACCTGCTGGTACAGGATTTGCCATGGAGATGGATGATGACACACTTACAGCACAGTTAGATCGAATGTTGGAAGAAGCCAAGATTGGACCTGAATTAATAGAAAGTTTAAGTGCAGGTTTGAAAAGTTTAGATTCCACGGCTTCAAATTTAGCAGACATATCAGATGCGTCGGTTGCAACGAATGAATACGTTCAAAACGTTAATTCTGCATCAAGATCAGTTAGTGATTTAGCAAACTCATATAGTTCGGCAAAAGATGTAGTTTCATCAGCAGCTGGAGATTTAGCTAACTCGTTTACTAGTGCAAAAAGTTCGATCGCTGAGTCAAATACGAGATTGTCAGATGCATATAATAAAGCTGCCGAATCATTGAGTGCTTTGTCAATTGCAGATGGGGAAGAAACTATGGGTGATAAAGCATCCAAAGTTGCAAAAAGTTTAGAATCATTGAATAATATATACGAGTTGCAAATACAGAGTTCAAATGAATATCAAGATGCAACTTCTAGGCTTAGCGCCGGAATAGGTGAACTGGTAACTAACTTGCATGATTCTGTAGAGGATACCAAACGATACAAAGAGGAGATTTCTGCACTTGGGGAGAACTTGTCTTCGTTGAACACGGTATATGGCAACATGCTATCAGCAATGAATTATTCGAGACCTACTTCTGGTGGTTCAATCGAGTAAGCACTTTCTAGTCAAATAATTATTAACCCCTTAAAACAATAACTCATGGGTGGAGAAGTGCTATCGCCAAGAATGAAGATGGTTGCAATGATGTACCTCGTTCTTACGGCATTATTGGCAATGAACGTTTCGAAAGATATTTTGGATGCATTTATTATTGTAAACCATGGTATCGAGATTACCAACGAAAACTTCATGAAGAAAAATGAAACAGCATATAATGCTTTTGAAAAGGCGAAAATGAATGATGCTGTAAAAGTAACTCCATTTTGGAATAAGGCCCAGGAAGTTAAGCGGTTAGCTAATGCATTGTACGAGCATATTGATGCATTGAAGTTGCATTTGATCTATGAAACGGATAAGATTACTGAAATAGATAATCCTAGAAGGGATACTATGAAATTAAAGTATGTTGCTTCAAAAGATAATTACGATATTCCTACTCATATTATGATTGGTGAGCCAGGACCAACAACTATGAAGACGGGGAAATGGTCTGCAAATGAATTGAAATTGATGTTAAAAGGATATAATGATGATTTATTAGCATTGTTATCTCCTAAAATGAGGTCCCAGATTGAATTAGCATTGAATACTGAGGATCCTCCAAAAAAACCAAATGGGAGTACACCAACTTGGGAAGATGATAATTTTTATCATATTCCTATTTCTGCTGTAATTACTATCTTGACATCACTGCAATCGAATGTTAGAAATGCAGAATCAGATGTAGTGTCAAAACTATTAAGTGCAGTATCTGCTGATGACTTTAAATTTGACACATTGGCTGCTAGAGTTATTCCTAAATCGAATTATGTTTTCTTAGGAGAAAGTTATGAAGCTGAAATATTTGTTGCAGCATTTAATACCACTCAAGATCCTAAAATTGAAATAGGCAAGTTAGATACTTCAGGTGGTGGATTAGCTATAGTAGAAGGGTCTATAGATACAAGTGGAATTAGTTCTAAAAGGGGATCTGGTCACTACACGAGAAAAGCTAGATCTGAGGGAGAAGTGAAATATGAAGGCTTGATAAGTATAAAGAAACCTAATGGTGATTATCAGCCATATAGTTTTAGTACGTCGTATATCGTTGCAAAACCTTCATTAACAGTTTCTGCGGATAAAATGAATGTATTTTATGTTGGTCTAGATAATCCAGTTTCTATTTCGGTACCTGGTGTTGCTCATGATAAGGTTAAACCGCGTTGTACAGGTGCTTCCTTACGTAAAGGAAAGGGTAAAGGGAAGTATATTGTTAAACCGACTAAAGCAGGTAAAGCGGTAATTAGCGTTTCTGCCGATTTTGACGGTAATCTGAAACCGATGGGAAAATCGGAGTTTAGGGTTAAAATGATTCCAGATCCAACGCCATTGGTTGCTAATCAGGCCGGTGGATTGATATCTAAGAATAAGTTAGCCGCTGCAGGTGCAGTTACGCCAATTATGAAGAACTTCGATTTCGATGTATACGCGAGAATGATTTCTTTCACGCTTACTATTTTAATTGATGGTGACCTTGTAGAAGAAAAAATTAAGGGTGGTCGAGTTAATGCAAAAATGACTGGATTAATTAAAAAGCTGACTAGAGGTTCTAAAGTTTATTTTGAAGAGATTAGAGTTTCTATGCCAGATAAAACCAAAAGGAAGTTAAGCCCGATTATCTTTAAGATAAAATAACGTAACCTTTATTGGGTGTTATCGTATACGGAGAAATAACCAAAATCCATTTACTATGAGAGTTGGAATGCATAAGAGTATGTTAATGCTGATGGTCGTTACATTGTTAATGACAATAAGAGCAGAGGCCCAGGTGCTTGATGGTATTTTTGTACCAGAACATACACAGAACAGACAAGTTATAAAGTGGACACATCTGCGTGAGGCGGATGTGATGTGGCATAAGAGAATATGGCGAACTATCGATTTGCGCGAAAAGCAAAACCAAATTTTCTATTACCCAACTACTCCTGCAAATGGTAGAAGATCGTTGATAGATGTGATTTTGGATGCACTGAAGAATGATGGTACTCTAATGGCGTATGACGCTATATTTGGTGAAGATTTTAGTCTAGAATTGTCGTTAGAAGAAGTTAATGATAAAATTTCTGGATCAATTGAAACGGCTTGGGTACCAAGTCCAGATCCACCTTATGATCTTGAGCCTAAAATTACGGCTGATGAATTTAATTCTTCTACAATTAAGAAGTATAGGTTAAAAGAAGAGTGGTTCTTTGATAGACAAAGATCTGTAATGGATGTTAGAATAATAGGGATATGTCCTGTTACAGAAGAGGTTGATGACGAAGGAAACATTAAAGGTGATAAACCACTATTCTGGTTGTATTTTAGAGAGGCTCGTTATGTATTCATTAATCATGAGACATACAATAGGCAAAATGATGTGGAAAGAAGAACGTATGATGACATATTCTGGAAACGACAATTCGCTAGCTACATTATTAAAGAAAGCAATGTGTTTGATCGTAAAATATCGAGATATACTGAGGGACTGGATGCTTTATTAGAAGCAGATAAGATCAAGTATGAAATGATTACGAAGGAAATAGACTACTGGAGTTATTAGTAGTATCAGAAGTTATAAAAAGCCCCTTAATGGGGCTTTTTATTGGTCGGTTTTTTTAGGATCAAATGCAAAAGTTGTTGTTTTCAAAAATTAAGCAAAAAGTTTCTCCAGCCTAAAAAGGAAAAATTCTACATTCCTAACACCTCTAAATTGTGCTCTAAATGCCTTTATTTTAGAATTGAAAGATTCCGCAGAAGCATTTGTACTTCT
>JABSPR010000028.1 GCA_013214975.1 Flavobacteriales bacterium | reverse complement strand
GAAGCGAAATGTTTCAACCGTAAATCAGGGATAAACGGTAGAACAACGAATTACGAATTACGAATTGAAAATAGTAGACTCGTTTTCTTCTCGATATTAAATGGATCGAGGTTTATTTCCTACTAATTGTTTTTTTAGGAGAATAGTTCTTGGCCTGAGAAAGTGAAACCTTTTCCGTGTGGCTGCATATGTTTACCCTAACCTTCTTTTTTTTATCGCCATAAATGGCATATCTTTTTCGTCTTTTGAAAAGAAAACCACATGCAGAGGATTTAATGTAGGTGCTGACTTCTATAATATCTCCTTTTTTATAATCTCCTTTAAAGGATTCTTTGACTTTCAAGGAAACAGTATTTTTTCTTATGAAAGCTTTAATAGATTTTACTTTGCCGATAAGCACTACATCTACAGATTCTATTCCCGCTGTTTCCATGCAATTACAAGAATACGCAGCAGTAAAGCATACTGAAATAAGAACGGTGAGTAGGAGTCTTTTCATGCGCGGTTTTACGTTAATTGTGTTTTGTAAGATAATAATAGTCTTCTACTTTTGTCCCATGTACATTATTAAATTGGAAAAGAACAAAAGCTAATTACTGAAGCTGGTATGCAATACCTGCCCCAAAGCAAGTACTATTATGGCCTGCGTTAGGGTGCGATAAATTTAAGTTGGAGTTGTGTCTTAAGGAAAGCCGGAGATCCCAGAGTATCCTTTTTAATTTGTAAGAAACTCCCAGTGCCAATATGTCAGAGAAAGCAAACCCCTTGGCTAACCTTTCGGTCCTGACACCAGAATACATTGGGCCAACACTTCCTAGTATGTATGTATTAAGGTTTTCTGTAATTCTATATCGATACTGTAAACCGATATTTAAGGCGAATTCGTTAAAAACTTTTAATGTCATAAATTCCTTTTTTAGTTCTTCGAAATAGGGTATATCAATACCTAAATACCAGATATACATTTCTCCCAGTAATTTTTGTTGAGATTGATAATAGCTTGGCTCAACGAGTAATCGTAAATCGCTCTTAGCCATATGTTTTATTTGATAATTGAGCTGTAATTTGACGAATTTGTTGTTGTACACGTACGCTACGTGGTTAAAGGGAAACCTCTTCTGATCCGATTGCCCGAAGTTAACACCAATGAGTAAATTCTCTTTTTTGAGTTTTCTCTCTTGGCCAAAAGAATGGGTAGCACAAATGGAAATAAGAAAAAAGAAGAATACTATTCTCATGCTGTTTCAATTCGAAGGCGAATTTAATAGTAATTTCCAATAGGCGACATCAATCCATTGTTAATTCGAAAGTGATGATAGTATTTTGAATATATTGATTGTAGATTTTTGCTATAGCTGCTGAATCGTTATTGGTCGCAGTCCTTATTCTTCATTTGTTATGCCCACACTGTAGTTCCTTCTGTGCAATTTTTGCAAATCTCTACTTCACTCCGTGACTTCAATACTAAATTTCGAAAGTTATAGTAAGGTTCACTTTGCCAAATTTGTGAAAAGGTATTATTCTGAAGGCTACCCATTTTATGCGTGGCATCTTTGTCAAAGCAACACGGTACCACATTACCATCCCAAGTTATTACACTCGAGTTCCATAATCGCCAACAGTGGTTATTAAGCTTGTTTTTTATGGAATAAGTACCATCTCTGTTTTTTTTGTAGCGAGAATATTTATCGATAGTAGGAATTAATTCATTGCCGTTTTTAAAGTCATAGATCTGTGCCGTTTTAAAACGTACTTCATCTACGCCAAGGTTGTCTGCTATTTCTTGAATCTCATCGAGTTGATGTTCGTTTGGCCTAACAACTAAATATTGAAAGATTACATATGGCGTTTTAGATTTTAACTTTTTCTTCCACTTAATAATGTTCTTCGTTCCTTCCCATACCTTATCAATTTTACCACCTACGCGATAAGACTCATATGTTTCTTGCGTTGTACCATCAATAGAAATTATAAGTCTGTCTAAACCCGATTTTATCGTTTCTTCGGAAGTTTGGTCGTCGAAATAATGTGCATTGGAGGAGGTTGAAGTATACATATTCTTATCGGCAGCAATGTTCACCATCTTTAAAAAGTCTTTATTTAAGAAGGGTTCTCCTTGAAAATAAAATGTTAGATAGGTGCTCTTTTTATAAAGCTGCTCTACGACTGTTTTAAAGAAATCTTTGTTTAGCATACCAGTATCTCGGCTAAATGAACGCAATCCACTAGGGCATTCTGGGCATCTCAAATTACAAGATGTTGTGGGTTCAATCGACACGCTAATTGGGAATCCCCAGTGTTGTGCTCTGCCTGAAAGCTTAGAGCTATAGTAGCTCCCAATGACAAGTGCATCGTTTAGGATCCGTGAGAAAGTAATCTTTGATAAGATATTTAATTGGTCGTTAAGCTTCGTCAAAACAGAAGAGTAATAGGTATTTCATGATTGTGTAAATTTAAAGGTAATAAATTGCCTTATTCAACTATGTATTTGAACCTTAACTGTATTGTTGTTTTTACTTGATATTGTCTTAATTTTGCACTTTAGTCAACCTCATATTTGTAAGATCAATAAGGCGTTGAAGCATTAAACGACAAAGAAAATTTTCTCCTAAATGTGGGTATATCTTACAGGTATTATTCTAAGAAATAGAGTCGCAATTCTCATAATAACAGGGCTGATTACTTGCTTTATGGCTTATAAAAGCACTGAGAATCAGGTTACTTACCAGTTTCTGAACTTGCTCCCAGCCGATCATGAGGCAAACATTACATATCAAAAGTTTAAAGACCAGTTTCAAGGTAAGTCTGTTTCGATGCTCCTTGGAGTGGATGATAGTAGGCTCTACGAGTTAGAAAAGTTTAATGCCTGGTACGATTTAGAGCAAGAACTTAGAAAGATTGATGGCGTTGAGGATGTTGCCTCCCTGAGTTCTGCATACAACATTGTAAAAAACAAGAAGGCCAAACAATACGAGAAGCTCCAAATGATGACTCGTAGGCCAACTTCACAAACTGAGCTAGACTCTGTTTTGGCGGCTATTAGAGAACTTCCTGTTTATGAAGAGGCGCTTTATAAGAAAGATGCGGACAATACAATTATGGTTGTATTGCTTAATAAAAAGATTTTTGATTCGGCCGATCGTGTTGGAGTACTTAAGCAAGTAGATGCCCTTACAGGAGCATTTGTGAAAAATACGCAAATCGAAATACGGTATTCTGGATTACCTGTCATTCGAAATGTGATGCTCGAGAAGATTAGGGATGAAATGAAACTGTTCATTCTCTTAGCAGGCTTAATTACAGCTTTGATATTGTACTTCTTTGTACGCTCTATTAAGTCGACTGTGATATCCCTGTTAGTGGTTGCTATTAGTGTTGTTTGGTGTTTTGGAACGGTGGCCATATTTCAATTTCAAATAACAGCTCTTCTTGCTCTTGTGCCTCCTATTATTATTGTAATAGGAATACCCAATTGTATCTTCTTGATGAATAAGTATCATCGAGAATACAAAGAACACGGAAATCAAATCAGGGCTCTTTCTGTTGCGGTTCAAAAAATTGGTAACGCAACTTTGATGACTAATGTGACAACTGCTTCTGGATTTATCCCTTTCATATTCATCGAAAGTGATTTATTGATGGCGTTCGGTGTTATAGCATCGATTAATATTTTAGTTGTATTCGCGCTTTCCATCACGATGCTGCCGATTATATTTAGTTTCTCAAAACCACCGAAGGCAAGACATGTAAAGCATTTAGATAGTAAAACGATGGAGAAAATTACTGAACTTCTGGTTCACTGGGTAGTTAACCATAGACGAAATATCTACTTAGCTACTGTAGTCCTAATTGCTATTGGTGTCATTGGAATGACTCAAATTGAGAAGACAGGTAACCTTGCTGGAGATATTAAAGATACCGAGCAAGTTATTCAAGATCTTAAATATTTTGAGGAAAATTACAATGGTGTTATTCCACTAGAAATAATTATAGATACGAAGAAAAAGGGTGGTGCGATGAAGCTTAAAACACTTCGTAAGATGGACAAGATGCACAACCTTGTTGATGAGTACGATGAGTTTTCGAGACCAGTATCTATGGTAGATGCTTTCAAGTTTCTTCGGCAAGCATATTATAATGGAAACCCGAAGAAGTATGCTTTACCAAATGAGATGGATAAGAACTTTATTTTTAGTTATGTAAAGAATTCTAACACGCAAGAAGAATTACTTAATGCATATAGAGATAGTACGAAGCAGATTGCTCGTATAAGTATTCGGATGGCAGATATAGGAACGGATCACATGAATAACTTGTTGGAAGAAATAACGCCCCGCATAGATTCTATATTCGATCCGGAAAAGTATGATGTAGGGCTTACAGGAGCGACTATAGTGTTTCTAAAGGGAACAGATTATCTTGTTGAGAATCTACTTACAAGTTTGGTTCTGGCCATTTTGATAATATCAACTTTAATGGCACTATTGTTCTCGTCAATTAGAATTGTTCTTGTTTCCCTTGTTCCCAATCTAATCCCTCTCTTGCTTACGGCTGCAATAATGGGGTTCTATGGTATTTCGATTAAACCTTCAACGATATTGGTATTTAGTATTGCATTTGGAATTAGTGTAGATGATACAATCCACTTCTTGGCGAAATATAGGCAAGAGATTAAGTCTTCTCCTACCGCTACAAATTATGATTCGGTAATTAACGCGCTCCGAGAAACAGGTGTTAGTATGATATATACATCAGTCGTTTTATTCTTTGGATTTGGAATTTTTATAGCCTCTGATTTTGGCGGCAACGTAGCGCTTGGAGTACTCGTTTCTATTGCTCTATTAATTGCAATGGTAGCCAATCTAACGTTATTACCTGCTTTGCTTTTATCGTTCGGGAAATCTGCAATGAAAGAAGCTTTTGGTGAACCGTTTTTAGAAATTTTAGATGAAGAGGAAGACATCGATTTAGATGCCTTGGAGATAGAGAATACCGGACATAAAAACATAAAAGAATGAAAGGAATTATTTTAGCAGGAGGTTCTGGAACAAGATTGCATCCTCTTACACGTGCAGTTAGCAAGCAACTGCTACCGGTTTACGATAAACCAATGATCTATTACCCTTTATCCGTTTTAATGCTTGCGGGTATCAACGAAATATTGATTATTTCAACGCCACATGATCAGCCCCATTTTGAAACTCTTTTAGGAGACGGTTCTAACTTGGGATGTAGTTTTGCTTATGCTATTCAGGAAGAACCAAATGGTCTTGCACAAGCTTTTATTATAGGGGAGGAGTTTATTGGTGACGATAATGTGGCTTTAGTTTTAGGGGATAATATTTTTTACGGACCAGGACTTGGTAGTGCATTGATGGAAAATACCAATCAGGATGGAGGAGTTGTATTTGCTTATCATGTGTCGGATCCTGAGCGATATGGAGTTGTTGAATTTGATGAAAATAAAAATGCCATTTCGCTTGAAGAAAAACCAATAAATCCTAAATCGAATTTTGCTGTTCCTGGATTATACTTTTACGATAACGATGTTATTGAAATCGCAAAAGGTCTTGAACCAAGTGCTAGAGGAGAATATGAGATTACGGATGTAAACATCGAATATCTTAAAAGAGGAAAGCTTAAAGTGGTAGAGATGAAACGAGGAACAGCTTGGTTAGATGCTGGTACGTTTGGTTCTTTAATGGAGTCGAGCCAATATGTTAAAGTAATTCAGGAACGCCAAGGAATGATGATTGGATGTATCGAAGCGGTTGCATATTCAAGAGGGTTTATCAATAAAGATCAAGTTAGAGAATTAGCCGAACCATTGCTTAAAAGTGGCTATGGTGATTATTTAATGACGATAATTAAATAATAGTCTATGCATTCGCTCGAAGATTTATATAAAGCGTTTCAAGAGGAGCTTTCAAATTACAATCTTCCAGTTACCCCAGGAGATCTATACGATCCTATTACTTATATTTTGAATTTAGGGGGTAAACGAGTTAGGCCATTGTTTACTTTATTAAGTTGTGAAATGATTGGTGGGGATGTAAAGAAAGCATTAAAGCCAGCCCTCGCATTAGAAGTATTTCATAATTTCTCATTAATTCACGACGACATCATGGATAATGCTCCGATTAGAAGAGGGCAGCAAACGGTTCATGAAAAGTGGAATACGAATACAGCAATTTTATCGGGAGATGCTATGCTAATAGAGGCATATAAAATACTAGGTGAAGTTGATGATGAACACCAAATTTCATTGCACAAAGTATTTAGTAAAATGGCGATTGAGGTCTGCGAAGGGCAGCAGTACGATATGCTGTTTGAAAATAGAGATGTTGTTTCGGTTGAGGAGTATTTAAATATGATCCGGTTAAAAACGGCCGTACTTCTTGGTGCATGTATGCAAATAGGATCTCTTGTTGGTGGAGCATCAGATAAGTATGCCAAGCTATCTTATCAAATTGGAGAAAGCCTAGGGATTGCATTTCAGCTTCAAGACGACTATCTAGATTTGTTTGCTGATGGCGATAAATTTGGTAAGCAGATTGGTGGTGATGTAATAACTGGTAAGAAAACTTTTCTCTATTTAAAAGCATTAGAATTGATGGAGGATCCATNAGAATTAAAAGAGATCTATACGGCTTCAGATATTCAAGACTCCGAGAAAGTGGAAAGAGTGAAATCTATCTATAATGATATTGGGGTATCTAAATTAATGAATGAAGAAATTGAAAAGTATTTTTCCGTTTCGTCTAAATACTTGGATGAGTTACTAGTTCCTGTATCTTCAAAAATATCTTTCTTAGATTTTGTTAGTTCTTTAGCAAGTAGAAAATTCTAAAAGAGCTTACCTTAATACATATTCGGTAGATTTTTTTGCTCTTTTACATACCTGGAGAGAGAGCCTAACCCTATGATAGATTGCGGATTATATTTAATAAGATAATTTACTTAACAATGGCTTGTTAAATGCCTGTTTAAGAGTAGATTGTTTTTTGAAATTATGAATGTAATATTGTAACTATATGTTACATTAAAAGGTTTAAAATCTAAGGAGTAAAGAGGTTATAACATGGACAAGTATTCTTACATCAGTAATGCTGAATTAGGTTCAGTTGAAAACCTTTACCAGTTGTACCTTAAAGAGGATCCAAGCATTGACGAAAGTTGGCGCAAATTCTTTGAAGGATTTGAGTTTGCAAGAAGAGATTTTGAGAATGATGGTAAAATTCCTGAAGCGGTAGAAAAGGAATTTAAGGTTGTTCATCTGATTAATCAATACCGTTCAAGAGGTCATCTGTTCACAAAAACTAATCCTGTTAGGGAAAGAAGAAAGTATACGCCTGCTCTAGATTTGGAAAACTATGGTTTGTCAGATGCAGATTTAGATACTGAGTTTCATGCAGCGAAAGAAATATTTCTGCCTCCAAGTTCATTGCGGAAAATTGTAGACATCTTGCAGAAAACGTATTGTCAATCTATTGGGGTAGAGTACATGTATATTCGGAACCCAGAGCGATTAAATTGGTTGAAAAAGAGGTTAGATAAAAACTATAACACGCCTAATTTTAGTGATAAACTTAGGCGATATATATTCACCAAACTTAATCATGCTGTTGTATTCGAGAGTTTTTTGCACACGAAATATGTTGGTCAAAAAAGATTTTCATTGCAGGGTGCCGAGTCTCTTATCCCAGCAATCGGTGCTGCTATAGAAACGGGTGCGAATCTTGGAGTGGAAGATTATGTTATTGGAATGGCACATCGAGGCCGATTAAATGTTTTAGCAAACATCTTAAATAAAACCTACGAAGAAATATTTACGGAATTCGAAAACTTATAATATGGTGATGCTCTTTTCGATGGAGATGTGAAATATCACCAGGGCTATAGCACCGATATAGTTACTGATTCAGGGAAAGAAATTCATATTAGTTTGGCACCAAACCCTTCACATTTGGAAGCTGTTGACCCTGTTGTTCTTGGTGTTGCAAAAGCTAAATTAGATAGAGATCATAATAATAATTACGATAAAGTAGCTCCAATTATAATCCACGGAGATGCTTCTATTTCTGGTCAAGGAATTGTGTATGAGTTAATTCAAATGGCTCAATTGGAATCATATGGAATAGGCGGAACAATCCATATTGTGGTGAATAATCAAATTGGGTTTACAACAAACTATTACGATGGCAGATCAAGTACATATTGCACGGATGTAGCCAAAGTAACCTTGTCGCCAGTTTTTCATGTAAATGGAGATGATGTTGAGGCAGTAGTGTATGCCACCAGGATGGCAGTAGAATTTAGACAAGCATTTCATAAAGATGTTTTTATTGACCTTCTATGCTATAGAAAATATGGCCATAATGAGGGTGATGAGCCAAGATTCACACAGCCACTATTGTACAAAGCTATTGCCAAACATAAAGACCCAAGGGAGATTTATGTTGCTCGGTTAATGGAAGAAGGCATAGTTGGGGAAGAACTAGCCAAAGAAATGGAAGTGCGGTTTAAAAGATTATTGGAAAGTAAGCTTAGCGACGCGCGTGAAGAAACCGAAACAAAGGTGACTTCCTTTATGGAAGGTAAATGGCGTGGATTAGCTGAGTCTGTTGAGGAAGATTTTAAAAATTCTCCAGAGACGGGCTTCAATAAAGAGGAATTGCTTCAAGTTGCCAAAGTACTATACACGGTACCAGAAGGGAAGAAATTTTTCCGTAAAATGGAAAAAATATTCGGAGATAGAGAAGACATGATTGAATCC
>JABSPR010000027.1 GCA_013214975.1 Flavobacteriales bacterium | reverse complement strand
ATTGCGTCTGCCATGCTAGGGGTGTTCGTATATAGCTTACTTAAATCGAGATTGCCTCATTAATAAAATTAGATCATGGAAAAACTCAACAGAAAAGATCACTGGGAAAACATTTACAGCACCAAAGGAATACAGGAAGTAAGCTGGTATCAAAACAAACCAGAGCTATCTCTTAAGTTTATAAATGACTCAAATCTCCCGAAGGATACAACGATTATTAACGTCGGAGGAGGCGATAGTTTCTTCGTTGACAATCTATTAGAGCAGGGGTATTCGAATATTACTGTTCTCAATATTTCTTCAGAAGCATTAGACAAAGCGAAAAAAAGACTTGGTTAGAAGGCCGATCAAATTACTTGGATTGTTGAAGACGCCGCTAAATTTAAACCCACTGTTCATTATGATATCTGGCACAATAGAGCCGCATTTCACTTCCTCCTAAAAGAGGCCGACATTACCGCTTATACAAGTACTCTTAAGAGCAACGTGTCATCAGATGGCTATGTAATAATGGGAAGGTTCTCCGAAACTGGTCTATTAAAATGTAGTGGAATAGAAATCAAACAATACTCTGAAAGCTCCTTATCTGAAACAATTTGGAAAAATCTTGAATAGATTGAATGTATAACAGAGGATCATAATACTCCTTTCGATACCAAGCAAAACTTTACTTTTTGCTGTTTTAGAAACAACCTAATTAATATATCCTAAGGACTTTTAGTTCGCCTTTTACTGCGAACAGGATAAATTACTTGATCAGTGAAGTTCTCAGGAAACTCATCATCCCCATCAAAACCTAATTCAACATCACCCGATTCTTCGGGAATGTAATCGGTCTTGAAAATGTAATCCCAAAGACTTAATGTTAAGCCGAAATTAACCCCGTATCTATTCGGTACTTTTTTCGCATGATGATACAAATGCATAGTTGGGTTATTAAAAATATACTTCAAAGGACCATAATTTAATTTGATGTTCGCATGATTTAAGTGGCCTATCAAAAGCATAAACATATGAACCACAA
Source organism: Flavobacteriales bacterium (assembly GCA_013214975.1). Lineage (NCBI taxonomy): Bacteria > Pseudomonadati > Bacteroidota > Flavobacteriia > Flavobacteriales > Flavobacteriales bacterium. The sequence goes on along the minus strand of JABSPR010000027.1, from coordinate 20,167 downwards.
AGAAATCGTCTAATCCAAAACCTATTATTGCCAGAGGAATATACTGCAATGTTCTGTATACGATTGTTTCCATCCAGTGGAATCTAAGATGCGCCGCAAACCCCATTTCCTTTACGGAATGGTGCAACTTATGGAACTCCCATAAGAAAGGAACCCGGTGTAACAAACGGTGAATCCACCACCCACTAAAATCTGCAACCAAGAGCAATACTAATAACTGACTCCAAGTAGGCAACGTTTCAATGTGTAGTGCTACAATATTTTCAATACCAAAGGCTGCCAAAAAATCATTAAATAATTGCACTCCTATATTCCCAATCGCATTAAAAGCAATTAGCGAAAATAGAAACACATTAAAAAACATGTAGAATCCATCGAGCCAGAAATCACGACGAATAGCCTTTTGTTTTTTCCGCCAAGGAGAAACCAATTCGAGAACCCAAATAGAAACAGAAATCAGAATTAAGCCATAAAACCAATTCTCAATCCAAGGCTTATAAGTAAAATCCCAAAACACTTCGCTTAGTAGATAGTCCCAGTATTCTGAAAAGGAAGAAACGAATATTTCAGAATACTTATTCATTCGTACACCTTAATACCTTTATCTAACCACACTCCCCATTTCTCATTATAAACGTGAACTCTATCCGTAACTCCGTCCTCATCGACTAGTTCATAATCTCTGTTTTTCCATTCGAAAATACCACCATACATATTCGAGACATCTCCAAACCCTTCATCTCCTAATCTCTCTGCAACTTTTTCACTTCTTAAACCCACACTACAATACACTACAATCTTAGAATCTACCGTAAGTCCTTTCAGTTTCCTGCTACTATATGTATCGTATCCTACCCAGATGGCATCTTTAACATGACTCACTTTATATTCTCTTTTGGATCTCGCATCTAAGTAAACAACATTGGTTAAGGAGTCAAGATCCCCTACTCCTATTTCCGTAACACTATGCGCAAGTAGTTTTTGAAGTACTTGGTTGTACGCCGAATTCCCGACTAAGTCTTGCCCGTACACGTGTGCAATAGACGTACTTAAAATGAAAAGTTGAAACAGAATAATGTGTGTTCGAAACGACGCCATTCTAAATTTTTTAATTCATTCTCTTGATAAAAAGAATCCTCTTCTCCCAATAGTTATCGAAACCAACTTCACCTTGCTTTTCAATCCCTACTCCTGTTTTAGGACAATGAATCATGCTTAACACACCATTGTCGTTGGCGTAAATTATTCCAACATGATTTACTTTACTATCATTCGTTCCAAAGAATATTAGATCACCTGGCTTGCAATTCTTACGAGAGATTCTTGTTCCCACGGTAGATTGCATAGAAGACGTTCGTGGCAACATGATACCAGACAAACCAAATACATTACTTGTAAACCCAGAACAATCCATTCCGCTTTTTGTATTGCCTCCATATTGGTATCTAGTGCCAATCAAGTTTTCCGCATCTCTAATTAATTTACCTTTTTCACTTGCCGTTTGTTTTTCGTCTACGGAAGGATTAGCTAGTTTGGCAAGAATATCGTTATGAAGAGATAACGTTTCGTTAAAAAGGCCAGTATACTTTTCCGAATATTTTAACGCCTTTTTATACTTAGCTTTTTCATTTAGCTCCTGAACGATAACAGCTAAAGACGATTTAATTCCGGCTATTAAAACTGGCTGTATCTCAAAATCCACCTTTGATTTCCCATTAAACTTATCGAGATAAACCGTGGCTCTTTTCAAGTCTGAAAACCGGCTACTTTCCACGTACAAAGCGTGATATGAAATAGCCAAATAGTAATTTGTTAATGTTCGATTATCTCTAACACGTGAAAGTTCTTTCCCCTTTTGGATGCATAATTCAACATCGATATCGTACAACCTTTTCAAGGTTTCCTCAGGTTCTAACTTGTCTTTCGCCTGTATTTGAAGACCCAAAAAGGCAATTAAGAAAAGGGTGTAAATTATTCTTTTCAAGTAAATGGCTTTGAATATTTAGCAAATAGAAAATTCATCTTTGCTAAAGTATATAAAGAGATTAGGCCGAATTAGAGTACCGAAGGCTATTCATTAACAACTGTATGTTGTTAATACTAAACATTACTCAAACAGTGTTTGGCTCAACTGCTTCCTTAATTAGAATTAGTATTTCAATCTAACCATCCAAACAATAATTTCATCAAACCCGTTTTAGGTGGCCTTAATTTCGGTCGCTTATTAATCTCAACCATCTCATCACGAAACATATCTAACCTGATAAACTTATTAGAATTCTCTACCATGTATGAAACAATACTCTCTAATTCATGATAGCTAAACTGTAATTCACTTCCGATTTCTTTACCCAATGCAATTCCTCCTTCACTTATTTGCATATCCATCTTCATCATAGTAAGTACGCGCCAGAAATACTCAATTCTACCTTCTGCCGATTTAGGTACTACAACGGAAACAGCTGATAAGTTTTGTTTTAGAGTAGCAACCAAGCCTCCGTCAACCTTCATTTCATCCGACAATATGGAAATATTCATTTGGGCAGGGTGACTTACCTCTCCACTCACTTGAGCCATTTTAATTAAGGAAACTATTAGAGAAGTTTTAGCGTCAATTTTCAACATAGTCAGTAATCACGTTTCGACGAATTTAACTACTCCAAGTGTTACAACCTATAATAATGAAAAAAGTAAAAAAGATAATTCTATTTACATTTCGATCGATCAAATGAACTATTTCTACAGATGGTTTTATTGTAAAGCACGTTTTTACTTCCATACTTAAGTGTTCTTCAGAAAGAGGCACAGCAAAAATATCAGCTTCCGATTGACCGTCGCATCTTTTAACATGACCAACACTCAAGTTCACTGAATTAGCACAATCCATGCATCCGCATTGTGTAACTTCACAGCTAGCATGATTTTCCCAATGGGATTTAAAATCACCACACTGGCAAAAAATTAGTTTGGGTCCATTAACTACTTCAACTGATAAGTTTCTCATTTAATCACGTAATTTTTTGTAACCACTTCCAATACGAGTTTCTAAATCAGCACTGTAACATTCACTATTAGCAATCGTAATAGTATCCATGTTAACAACAGACATAAACGCGAAATTTGAACAAGAAACCCCCTTTCCTGAAATTAACGACCCCGATGGCATTTTAAATTGGGACTCTCTAATCGAAATTGAGAAATTAACTAATTATAGAATTTCAGAACTTCAATTGATGGCGAATCTTGCAATTAGTAATATTGAAGAATATGTAGATCTAATTGAGCAAACTTTTAAGAGCGACGAGATAGATATTTGCAAAAAGCATGTGCATAAGCTTAAAGGAGTGAGTGCCGCATTTGGCGCAAAAAAACTCTCCGAACATGCCATTTTATTAGAAAGTGCTCTTAATACAGAAGAGTCTAAAGAAGAGATTATTAAAAAAATATACGAAGCAACAAGAGTTTGTGGCAACACCGTTAGTATGCTAAAAGAAAGGTATTTTTCTCCTGCTCAATCAACACAAGCATCACCTACACAAGCATCACCTACACAAACATCCTCTTCAAAACCTACTATCTTTAAAAGGCTAACTAGTCTGTTTAATTCCTAAAAGCCAAACCTAAGTGACATTCTTACGTAGACAGAACCCATGTCTATGGTGCGCGAAATACTTATTGTTGAAGACAATGAAACAACTAATTTCCTTAATAGGAGGCTAACCGACAAGCTTGAAATAACAGATAAGTTGACTATTCGAAAAGATGGAAAACTAGCACTTAGTTACCTAGCCTCATTAAAAAAACAATGGTTCACCTCATCCAGAACTCATCCTTCTTGATCTACAAATGCCGGTAATGGGTGGTATTGAATTTCTAGAACAATTCCGCTTGATTGTTAACAAAGGTAAATCACCTCCCCACATTGTAGTAATATCCACATCTGCTTTAGATGCAGACATAAAGAGGACTAGACAACTAGGGATTTCTCTTTATCTAAATAAACTAATTAATCAGAAAAAAATATTGCAGGCCGTAGACCTTATTGAATCTAATACGCCTGTGAACTAGACAATACATTAGCTAAACATTGATTGAATAAAAATAATTGCAATGTAGATATGGTCTTTGACGATTCATTGGTATTAGAGAAAACAATAAATAAAGAATATGATTTAATAATACTCGACTTATTAATGCCGGTATTAGGGGGCGTTGAAACAATCGAACTAATAAAAAAACAATTCAAATCGCCTCCAAAAATCATAGCACTTACGGCACCCGAATGGAATCACGATAAAAAAGAGTTAAAGAAAAAAGGTTTCTTAGATGTATATCGAAAACCATTAACGAGCCAGCTATGCGAAAACATTGTATCAAAATGGCTAGATCAAACTATGTTTTAAGCATTCTAAAATCAGAATACCCTTAAGTTCTTACTTCTGGATTGATAAATAAAGTAAATCGAGTTACTTGTATCCAAGGATTTCTAATCTTTGTAGAATCAAGCTAATAACTTATACTTATTTAAGGCAAGAAAAAAGTCTATGAATACCAATGTATTACTTCTTACACCGCCTTTCACACAGCTTAATACTCCATACCCCGCTACGGCATATCTAAAAGGATTTCTTAACACTAAGGGTGTTTCTTGCTTTCAAGTTGATTTAGGGATTGAAGTAACTCTTGAACTATTCTCTAAGACAACTCTTCAATCTATATTTGGTAGCGTTGAAAAAAATGCTCTGAATTTCACAGAAAATATTCAATATATATTATCCAAGAAAGAAGAGTACCTCAATCATATTGATGCCGTTATTGAGTTTCTACAAGGAAATAAGGACGCGTATATAGAAGTAATATTCTATAAAAATGATTTACCAAGAGCATCGCGTTTTAACCACCTGGATGAAAATGACTGGGCCTTTACTTCTATGGAAACTGAAAACCAGGCAAAGCATCTCGCAACTTTATTTCTAGAAGATCTCTCCGATTTTATAGTAGAATGTATTGACGAAGACTTTGGTTTTAGTCGTTATGCAGAGAAATTAGGTATGAGCGCAAACTCATTTGACACACTTCATACGCGCTTAATAGAACCTCCGACGTTCATTGATGACATAGCGACCAATCGGTTACATGCAATACTAGAGCAATCTAACCCGCAGCTTGTTTGCTTCTCTGTCCCCTTCCCTGGAAACCTTTATAGCGCGTTTCGATGTGCTGAATATATAAAAAGAAACTTCCCGGAAATTCAAATTGCAATGGGAGGTGGTTTCCCAAATACAGAACTGAGATCGTTAACAGAACCGAGAGTCTTCGATTACTTTGATTTCATCACACTCGACGATGGAGAGCTACCAATTGAACTTATAATAAACCAATTGAATAAAGAAAAACTTGGTGATGAGCCTACACTATGCAGAACATATGTGCGCATCAATAACGAAGTAACCTATATAAACAATTGCAATGAGCCCAACTATTCACAAAAGGCTGTCGGCACGCCAGATTATTCCGATTTACTCTTAGACAAATACATCTCTGTAATTGAGATTACTAATCCAATGCATAGTCTATGGAGCAATGGCAGATGGAATAAACTTACTATGGCTCATGGCTGCTACTGGGGAAAGTGCACGTTCTGTGATATATCCTTGGATTACATTAAAAGCTACGAGCCCGTTGCGGCTAAATTACTTGCAGATAGAGTTGAGGAGATTATTAAACAGACTGGAGAAAACGGGTTTCATTTTGTGGATGAAGCGGCCCCACCAGCATTAATGAAGGCTTTTGCTTTAGAGATAATTAATAGGAAAATAGAAATAGAATGGTGGACCAATATTCGTTTTGAGAAAAGCTTTACCGTTGAATTATGCTCTCTTCTAGCTGACTCTGGCTGTATTGCCGTTTCTGGCGGATTAGAAATAGCATCCGACAGACTTTTAAAACTTATCGATAAAGGAACTACCGTAAGTCAGGTTGCTATTGTAACACGAAATTTTAGCGATTTCAATATTATGGTACACGCCTATCTTATGTATGGCTACCCTTCTCAGACAGTTCAAGAAACTGTGGATAGCCTTGAAATGGTAAGACAACTTTTCGAGGCTGGAACTATTCAATCAGGATTTTGGCATCAATTCGCTCTTACCGCTCACAGTCCAATTGGTAAAAACCCTTCTAAATATGGTATCAAGCCAATACTAAACGAAATTACCTTTGCGAATAACGACATCGAATTTGAGGATGAAACCGAAATAGAGCATTCTTTATTTAGTGACGGATTGAAAAAATCACTTTACAACTTCATGCACGATTCAGGGTTCGAATTTCAACTGCAAGAATGGTTCGATTTTGAGATACCAAAAACAACAGTAAAAAGTAACTTTATAGAATCTTCTTTAATAGACTAACAATTCCACACAACCAATTAATTGAGCAGTATTTTAACCTATTACGAATCCAAAAAGACAACTCACCAAGAGAAGTATACGGAGCTAAACTCTAAATTTAATCTTCTAGGTACTCTTCGTCTAATAGTTTTTGGTTGCTTATGTGTAAGCACGTATTTATTTTTCCAGAACTATTTCTTTATCTATATAGCTATTGGTGGAGTTGTATTTACACTTTTTCTATATCTGTTATATCAGCTCGAAAAGCTTTCAAGAAAGAAGAAAATTCAATCCGCTCTAATCAAAATTAATGAGGATGAAATTAATTTTATTCAAAGTAAGATAATGCCTTGGGATGATGGTTCTGAATTCATCAGCCCCAGTAATCCTTATACTTACGATCTTGATTTTTTCGGACCTCATTCCTTATTCCAAGCGATTAATAGAACCACTTTACATACAGGTAAGCAGACCTTAGCATCTCATATAAGCTCTCCACTAGAAGGCGATAAAATACTTGAAAATCAAAAAGCAATTTCAGAGCTTGCCGAACAAATTGAATTTCGTCAAGAAATTCAAGCACTTGGAAAAATCACTAACGACAGCGAAAATTCTTATCACTTTTTAAAAAATTGGATTGATTCAGAGGAAAGTAACTTACCAAGCTGGTTAACCATTTATTCTTATCTAGCTCCCGCTATTCTCGTAATGTTTGGTGTAATATACTTCATAACCGGTAACGCTACTTTTAGTTCATTTATGGGGTATCTATTTATTGCCAACATTCTGGTTTCAACTTTAATAATGAAACCGATAAAAAAACAGATGAACACAAGTGGGAAAGTTGGCGCCTTATTAAAAGGATACAGTGTAATCATTAAAGCCATCGAATCTCGAAAATTCGAATCAGCTAAGCTTCAACGAATGATCTTAACTTTTAATAACGACGATATTTACGCAAGCACTCATGTTAAAAAATTAGCTTCATTATTTACACAATTAGACTCTATCTTAAATCTCCTAATTTCTATTTTAACCAACGGTATTGCGCTTTACCACGTTCATGTTTACAAGAGTTTATTGAAATGGAAATTACAACATTCGGAAAACATAAATTCGTGGTTGCTCGCGCTTGGAGAATTCGAAGCGTTTAATAGCCTGGCGGGGTTCGCATATAACAACCCCGATTTTTCATATCCAGAAATAAATAACAAAAACAAACTTCAGTTCAAAGATCTTGGCCACCCGCTAATTCAAAAGAGTTCAAGAATTGTTAATGATATAGATTTTAGCAAAGAACATTTTATTTTACTCACTGGGTCGAATATGTCGGGCAAAAGCACTTTCCTCCGAAGCCTTGGGATTAATGTAATACTTGCAGGAATTGGTGCCCCTATATGCGCCACAGAAGCTACTGTACCTCCAATTAAAGTATGGGTTTCTATGCGTTTATCTGATTCTTTAGAAGACAATGAATCCTATTTTTATGCTGAAGTTAAACGGCTAAAAAGTATTATTGAGAATGCTGAGAAAGAAAATACATTCGTATTGTTAGATGAGATTTTTAAGGGAACTAATTCAGACGACAAGCGAATGGGAACAGTAGAAGTAATAAAAAAACTAATCTCTAAAAATGTAATTGGCGCGATAGCTACCCATGACTTGGAGGTCTGCGACACCACAAAAGAATACCCCGAAAAGCTCATCAATAAATGCTTTGAAGTTGAAATAATAAACGACGATCTACATTTCGATTATAAGCTTCGTAATGGTGTTTGCAAGAATAAAAGCGCCACTTTCCTAATGAAAAAGATGAACGTTATTTAATTAAGCTTTTATGAAAGTAGCTATAATTGGGGGCGGTGCCGCAGGGTTTTTTTCCGCTATTTCGGTTAAACTAAACTTCCCCAATGCACATGTTACCATCTACGAGAAGTCGCCCAATACACTGTCGAAAGTAAAAGTATCTGGAGGAGGCAGGTGTAATGTCACCAACGCCAGTAAGTCAATTTCTGATTTATCTAGCGGTTATCCCAGAGGAAGTAAACTCCTAAAGAAGCTATTTCACGTTTTTAACAACCAGCATATAATTGAATGGTTCGAAACTAGAGGAGTTGAATTAAAAACAGAGAACGAAGGAAAAGTATTTCCTGTATCTAATAACTCACAGTCTATCGTTGATTGTTTAATGAAGGAAATTGAAACCAATCAGATCAAATTGATTTGTAGTGCCTCTATTGTCAGTATAGAAGAATCTTCTAATAAAATTAAATTAACCATAAACACACCCGCTAGTGAAACTCTTCTTTTCGATAATGTTATCGTTGCTTCAGGTGGATCTCCTAAAGCTTCAGGGTTAGATTGGTTATCTAAAATTGGACACAAAATCGAAACACCAGTCCCCTCTCTTTTCACTTTTAACATCCCTAATAACAGCATTTCCGAACTTATGGGACTGTCGGTTAATAACGCATTGATTAATGTAGAAGGCACTAAATTAAAATCCAATGGCCCCTTATTAATAACGCATTGGGGATTAAGTGGACCAGCTATTCTCAAACTATCTGCTCTTGGAGCAAGAGTACTTAGCGAAATGAAGTATTCCTTTAATGTTAGAGTGAATTGGACGGGTGAATCAAATCACGACCATTTACTCAATTCCTTAAAAAACATCATAAAAGAGAATCCTAAAAAATTAGTTATTAATAGTCGACCGTTCTCCTTACCCGAAAGACTATGGTCTCATCTTCTAGTTAAATGCGACATCGATCCACGTAAAATGTGGAGCGAAATTGGAAAAAAGCCTTTAAACAAACTCGCCAACACTCTGTCGAACGATCTATTTGAGGTAAAAGGGAAAACTACCTTCAAGGAAGAATTTGTAACATGCGGAGGGATCTCATTAGATTCTATTGATATTCAAACATTAGAAAGTAAAGCTTTAAAGAACTTATATTTTGCAGGTGAGATACTAGATATCGATGGAATTACTGGGGGGTATAATTTTCAAGCTGCATGGACAACAGGATATATTGCAGGAAAACTTTCCTAATCAATCAATACAACCTTTCGGTATAACATACCCTTCGGAGTTGTTATGGCAACAAAGTATATACCACTTGTTTGATTTTCTAATTGAAAAGAAGACTTTTCTGTAGACAATAACTTTGTACCACTCGTCGAATACACTTCAATCTTACTAATAGCATTCTCAGAATACACGTTAAAAATTTCTTGAGAAGGATTAGGATAAATATCAATTGAGTCATCTCTCCCCATCACATCCTTATAACCCAAAATATGTAATACATCTATATCTACACCGCCAATACTGTAGTCAAGTTCAAATATCTCCGCATCTTGAAAATCTCTAGATTGAAAGTAATAGGTTGGCGAAAATTCTGCAGCACTTGTCCCTGTAACTGTAGCCAATACTATTAAACTATCGTTGCATAAGTTTTCAAATATAAATCCCCCAGTCACATCTAAATTAATACTAGAAACAATATTACTATCAACATCTAGAAGTTCCACATAGCCTGAATTTAATGGAGAACCATCAACAGCTACCGATCCTTCTATAAAGTTTTTGCAAATCGAGATGCAATTGGCCGTATCAATACAGCCCTGCTCTGTAAGCTCGCGAGCAAATACGCCAGAAGTAATTGGTAAGAATGATTGTTCAACTTCACTATCTACGGCCAGCATATTATTCTCGCAATCTAACCAACGATAGTTCCCGGAAGTAAAATTCCCATCCAGCTTATTATTCGATAATATTACCGCATTTTCTAATTGGGATATAAAGAATGTTACACAATCAAAATCCCCTCCACACTCCGTCCTAAACGTATATGTTCCTAATCCATAACCATTTGCCCCAATATCGAGAAGGTAGCTCGCTCCAGCTATAGTATTAGTACCTAATTCTCCAGCTAATGCAATACCATGCAAGTACCATTGGTAATCGCACCCACCTAAATTAGGAATAGCCTCGAGTTTAAAATCGCCACATCCCCTAATAGAAGTACCTGCAGAAATACTTTCTACACCATCACCTTCTACTCCAATAGTTGAATTGCTACTTGTAGTACAAACACAATCAGAATCGTTTAAATCGGTAGTAAAATCACCATCATCATCTGTTCCATTATCACAGATTTCTTGTGCAATAGAGCTACCAACTACTAATGTAGAAATGAAAAATAAGAAAAAGAGTTTTATGAATTTCAACGTAAATAACTTGATCGGATATATGCTTAATACACTTTCAACACTTCAAGTTACTAATTATACGATTATTTATTAAAGAGATATCGAATACCAACACCTAAAGTTAAAAAGTTGGTTTTTTTAATTGGATAGTGGTCTTCATTAAAAATTGAAGTAATGCCTTTTCTGAACCGAGAATGCACTCCCCAAGTAAAACTTTTGGTAAATGCATATGTAACAGACAGCCCACCATGAACTGAAAATAAGAATTCAGAAACAGACGATTCGGCCACAACTATTTCTGTTCCTGCAGAATCCAATACAAACCCATCACTCTTTCGAAGATAGGATGATATAAACCCAGACGATAAAACAAGTTTAAACCTGTTCAAATTATCCAGTTCATAACTAATATCGAAGGGAAACTCAATATATGTGAAAGTGCTTCTGCTACTACTATTATCTGCTGCATACGCCTCTACTGTAGAAGGAACTGATCCATAGTAATACGAATAAACTGTGTCATAGACAGCAGAAGACGAATTAGATGAGGGTACAAGTTTATAATAGCTGCCTATTGTATCTGTAACTAAAGTGTCGTACGAAGCATCTACAGAAAACTGTGCTTGCTGATTATTATAAAACTTTAAATATTGAATGCCAACACCAACAGACCAACGTTTTTTATGGTATTTAATATCCCCATTAAACGAACTCTCGAACTGAATATTCTGGGCATGAAGTACTCCACCAACCGATATTGTATCGTCTAGAAACATAGCATTCATGCTTTTGGTTCCTGCTCCAATCGAAATGTATTTTTGTTTTAATGGTTTCACTAAGGGAACACTGTCTAAAACAACGGCTCTGTCTTTTACCAGAATGTCTATCTCCTCTACATCCATTACAACTTGTTCAACGATAATTGTATCCGCCCCCACATTCGGCTTTACCTTAATACTCTCACTATTATTAGAATCCAAAATAACCAGATCCTCAATTTTATCTTTTCCTTTTACATCATTTAACACCTTCTCAATCACGTGCTTTTCCGTGACCTTAATATCCTCTTCTATTAAAGGATTATAGGTTTTAACAACCTCTGGAGAAAACGGGTTTTTGTATACACTTTCTACACCCCTCTTCTTATAGATAACCAAGTAACCATTAAACTCTTTGTATTCGATGTTATACTCTAAGAATAGAATACTTAAAACATCTTTCAACCGCATATTAGTTGCTTGAATAGTTGTCTTTTCTTCAACTGGAATTAACGCACTATTCAATGTGAAATTAATCCCTGAAAGCTCAGAAATTGTAAAGATTACCTCGATCAAAGGTTTATCTTTTACTTGTAAACTGATTTTTTTATCTAGTAAATTTTGAGAAAAAACGGTGTATGAGGCTAGTATCAGAATCAATACCAGATATACCTTTGGCATTTTTATATTAGTTACACCGAACTTCTTTTAGCAGCCTTCTCCTGAAAGTAACACTTTGTTCTCAGACTTTTCAACGTCCAAACCAAGAGTAATTTCAAGCAATTCTAATATTTCTGATAATTCAACATTATCCAGACTTCCACTAAATAGACAGTTCTTAATTGAATTACTATTAATTTTAATCTTCGAGTGCATCTCTCTATTAAGCACGAAAGCTACCTCTTCAAGTGTTGAATTTACGAATTTTAATTTACCGTTATACCAGTATAGGAAGTTCAAATTCTCATTTGTACTTATTTCCGCTTTGGAATTATCATGAGATAAAGTCCCCTTCATCCCAGCTGTAATTCCCTCCATCTTATCGTTATCATCATTTCTGTATAACGCAACAGATCCTTCTATTACAGTTACAACAACAGAGTCAAGATCACGAGCATTCACATTGAACTTTGTTCCCAATACTTTTACACTTATGTCCCCAACCTGAACAATAAATGGTCTCTCCGGATCAGACTCAATTTCAAAATAACCTTCACCTTGTAAGTTCACAATTCTTTCATTCGAAGCAAATGCTTTTGGATAAGAAATTTTAGAATTCTTACTCAATTTAAGCGTACTCATATCTGAAAATACTTTTTCAGAATTCTCATTCGAAGTAGCATCGGCAACTATCTCTACATCTGCGGTTCTATTAAAAGCATACCAAGTACCGCAAGAAATCAGAAACAAAGCAGCGATTTTGAAAATCATATTCAACCCAGAGTACGATGCCCCTATTGGAATTATTTTACCGTCATCTTCTTTCTTCTTTAAAAATGCTTGATAATCAGCCTCAACATCTAATTGCTTATGAAACTCACCAAGCTGATCACTTAAATCATTGACTTTAGAAATATTTACGAAATATTCGTTCTTCTCTATATCGTTATTCAAAATCGCCTCTAGTGTTTTCATCTCCACTGGGGATGCATCACCTGAGATTACCTTCTGAATTAACTCTTTATATTCTTCTGCCCTTTCCACTATTTCCTTTTATACTACTAGTACACTACCAAAATCAATTTATCCCAATTAATTTTAAAATAATTCAACAAAAAAAATCATCGCTAGAGTTAAGTAGTTTTTCAATACCTCTGCCATCTTTTCCATAATGACACCCATATTATAATGAACCTTCTTCTCATTAATATTAAGCTTTTCAGCCACTTCCTTAGTAGAATAACCTCCAAACTTCCTTAATCTAAATATCTCACTACGCTCCTCCGATTCACCATCTAATACTTTATTCACAACAGCTAATAATTCTGATTTAGCAAAATAATCTGGAGTCTGTGGACCATCCTTGCTATCTTCATATAAGGCCTCTCTATCGGAAGCTTTACCTGTAGATCTCAAGTAATTGAGTGAATTATTCTTTACAGCTTTAATCAAATAGGCTTTAATACTTTGATCGGTTTTAATCGATTCACGGCTTTTCCACATTTTGAATATAGTGGATTGAGATACATCCTTCGCAGCATCAAAATCACGAAGTATTGTCATTGCGAACTTACACATAAATGGATAATAGTTACGATACACGTATTCAAACGCCTCGTCCTTGCCGTCTTTTAAATATTTGCCTATATTTTCATCGTTAATTTCCACAATCGCATGCTAAATTAATTATACTCAGCGAATTTGCTAATCAATATTATTATAGGATCAGGAGAATTTAGTAAAAATACAATTTGCATTTTATGACTTTTTATGCATAATACTGCACTATTACGCACTTAATTAACGCTAATTTACATTTAATGCCTATAATATCACAAACTAGAAACACAACTCATTAGTTAGGACTGAAAAAGAAAAAATTTATTGAACACAATTAATCTTCAAACAACCAACCTTACAGATGAGCTCTCAAATTGGTCTTATTTCGAAACGACACTAATTAATCGACGCTATTTTTAAAGCATTATGTAATATTCAAATAAATTAAGTATTTCCACGTAGTCATCATATTGATATTCATAAATATCCAATACCCACACAACTGGCTACCACAGCCACTCACAGTAATTAATCCGTATTTCTTTGTCGCTCATCGAATATCTGAACATTTAAAATACCATTCCCGTAAGATGCCAATATAAAACAAACGGTGTTAAAACATCTTAACAAAACAATGAACCAATAATTTCTCAAATCATGAATTACAATTTAATCGTAGCCGGAGTATGTGCAGTAGGACTAATAGGATTTACTCCTATTTATGCAGGGAATAACAGTAGCTCCAATGAAGGAATAACACACAAAGGAACAATAGTAAGTGTTAAAAATGCATATCAAATTAAAGATGCAATTTATACATGGAAAGCTGTGACCTATAATAACAATCCTGTCTTTACAAATCATCATATAGACAACAAAGAAAGCAAGCCAATAACTACCGCAAAAGAAATACGCGTAACTACAACGAAAAACAAGAGTATTATTGGATTAGTAACGAGTATCATTAAATAGACAGGGCTCACCTTTTACATCTCAACTTCTTAATAAGGACATCTTTGCTGGTTTCATAATCGACAAAGAATACCTCCGTAATTACTAGATCAACTTATAATTTTAAGTTCAACGGTTACTTTTCTTACCTTTGCTGCCCTAAAATTTTTACAAAATGAACTCTGAAATACTTTTACAAGCTGCAGGTGAATTTGATTCACCTTTATATGTGTATGATGCTGAACAAATAATCAGCAACTATAAAAATTTCGAAAACGCGTTTAACGTTAAGAGCTTGGAGATACACTATGCTTGTAAGGCGCTGAGCAATCCATCGGTTTTAAAGCTATTTAAAGAATTAGGTGCTGGGCTTGATTGTGTTTCAATTAATGAAGTTAAACTTGGCCTAAGTGCTGGTTTTGAACCAAATGACATATTATTCACGCCAAATAATATCTCTATAGCTGAATATGAAGAGGCAATCACACTAGGAGTTAGGCTAAATGTAGATAACCTTACAATGTTAGAATACATGGGCATTAACCACCCAAGCATCCCTGTATGCGTTCGAATTAATCCTCACATTATGGCTGGAGGAAATCAAAATATTTCGGTTGGACATATTGATTCTAAATTCGGAATCTCTATTCATCAAATGCCTTTAGCAAAAAGGTTAGTGGCTAAACTCAACATCAACGTTATTGGTATCCATGTTCATACGGGGTCAGATATTTTAGATTCTAATGTATTTGTTCAGACAGCAGATATCATTTATGATATTGTTGAGCAGTTTGATACAGTTAAATTTATTGACTTTGGAAGTGGATTTAAAGTTAAATACCACCCAAACGATCTTCATACAGACATAGAGGCTTTTGGGAAAAAATTCAGCAAATCGTTTAATGAGTTTTGTGAACGAACAGGTAAAGATTACACCTTACAATTCGAACCAGGAAAATATATGACCAGTGAGTCTGGTTACTTTTTAGCCAAAGTGAATTTAGTTAAACAAACTACGGCTTGTGTATTTGTTGGTATAGATACTGGCTTCAATCACTTGATTCGTCCGATGTTCTATGACGCCTACCATGACATTGAAAATATTTCGAATCCAAACGGAGATAAAAACATTTACAATGTAGTTGGCTATATCTGTGAATCAGATACGTTCGCAACCGATCGTATGCTTAACGAGGTTAGAAAAGATGATATCCTTGCGTTCAAAAACGCAGGTGCATATTGCTTTACGATGGCTTCTAACTACAATTCAAGATTCAGACCTGCAGAAGTATTGCTTCATAAAGGAAAACTTCACCTTATCCGAGAAAGGGAAACAATGGAAGACTTGACTAAAAATCTAGTTGATGTAGATGTTTCGAGATGGTTTTAATCTAAGCGATAGCTTTAAAAGCTGACTCAACCTTGTATTGATCTAATATTTTATTTAAGTACAGGTTGGCTCCTAGCTTTTCAGCTCTGTCAACATCTATATCTAATGGAGAAGTAGACAAAACTATTACAGTCGTTTTCTTTTGGATTTTACACTCCATTTTATTGAATTCGTGTAAAAACTCAAACCCATCCATTACAGGCATCTTCAAGTCTAAGAAGATCAATTTAGGACATGGCTTTTGATTGTTTTGCAAGTCGTTTAAATAATCAATTGCCTTTTGTCCGTTGGTTTGGATAGTGATTTTACTCGCAACTTTCATTTTATTCAACAGACGAAGATTCAGATAATTTGTTGTTTCATTATCTTCTATCAATAATATTTCGTCTAATTTCTCCATACTCGGAACTGAATATTTCTTATTAATAACTGAGTCTACACAGGCCTACAGCACATTAGGTAAATGTAATTTTTTATTTAATATACCAAGTAGGCAGTTTACCTATTCCTCACTACATAATTTCAATAATATCAGTTGTAAAGAGCAGCCAATCCACTTGACCATATCTACTCTACATACTCAATATATTTATTTTTAAATTCCGCCTTTTCCTCATTTAGGCATCACAGATTGTGACACCCAAATACTCTCTCTAATATTATTCTATCAAAACAACGTACCCTGTTGTCCTTCGCTATTCTTTCTTTCTCTTGCTTTAGTTTCGCCCATCCCCTTTAACTTAATCTCATCGTACACTTCGTACACATACTCTTTATTAACACGTTGCCCTATGGGTTGCAATAAATCAACCCCATTAGCACTCGGCGATTTTATTTCTTTGGAGATTGGATATGCATTCATCAATTCGCCAGGATAAGGCTGTAGCAAATTCAATACTTCATCGAACGGTGCGTCTTTTGTAAGCCATAGCTTCTCGTCTTCGGGAGACAAAATTACCGGAGAACGCTGGTGACCTATCTTCTTCGTAACACTATTAGAAACTGTAGTAATTATAGCAAACGATTTTACAACCTCTCCTATAGATGTACTTACCCATTCATCCCAAATACCGGCGAATGCAAATGGTCGCGTTCCATCCTTTAAATAAACCAAGTAAGGCCTATTCAGTTTTTCCTTATCTGACCCTTCTACAAAACAATCCGACACAACCAAACATCTCCTCGACCGAATAGACTTTCGAAACATTGGCTTTCGAGCAATGCCCATCTTACCCGTAAACCGATCATCATTCTCTCTATTAAAATCACCTTCCGATCGCGCGTTAATTACATACGATTGTTTTTTACTCCAATCTGGCGTAAAGCCAAATTGAAACAACTGCAATTCATCTGGGTTGGCATCTGTAATAACTGGCGCCATATTACCCAACGACACATTTACATTTAGATTAAACTTAAATTCAGGAGAAGCAACAACTTCAAACCTTTTTTCGATGGCTTTTACTTTTGTTACGATAGCATATCTTCCACACATACAGACTAGTTGTATTAAGTTTTGTTCTTCAAAATTATTTCATAAATTTAACTACATTTTCAAACATTAATTACTTATTTTTGTAGCATTATGAATTACTTATCAAAAAACATCGGTTACCTAAGGAAAGAAAAAGGCTTAACACAAGAGCAGTTTGCGGATGAATTAAAGATTACCCGATCGCGGGTTGGATCTTACGAGGAAGGAAGATCAGAACCATCCGTGATAACACTCCTTGAACTATCTCAGTTTTTCAATCTACCTATTGACGCGATAATCCAAAACGATCTCACAAAGTCGAACAACAGCTCCTTCATCGACATTGGCAATCACAGAGTACTGTTCCCTATTCTCGTAGATGACAATAACGACAAC
The DNA here is from genome assembly GCA_013214975.1 of Flavobacteriales bacterium. Classification (NCBI taxonomy): domain Bacteria; kingdom Pseudomonadati; phylum Bacteroidota; class Flavobacteriia; order Flavobacteriales; species Flavobacteriales bacterium. Next base: position 2,371 of record JABSPR010000027.1, on the reverse strand, counting down.
ATTATCGAAGTAGTTCCTTTGGCCGCATCTGCTGGTTATTTAAAAGGATATTCCGATCCTGAATACATTACCCAACTCGATAAAATAAAGCTCCCTTTCGTTACGAATGGGAAGCATCGTGCATTTCTTATTAACGGAGATTCGATGCTGCCACTNAAAAGCGGATCTTATGTAATTGGTAGATATGTAGAAAACCTAAACGAAATTAAAGACGGNAAAACATACGTTATGATTACTCTTAACGATGGTATTGTATACAAAAGGGTTTACGATCAGACCAAAAAAAATCAAACACTTTTACTCAGTTCCGACAACAATACTTATAGCCCTTACGAAATACCAGTTAACGATGTAATGGAGCTGTGGGAGTTTAATTGCAGCATTCAAAATGAGGAACACGACCCCGACAATTTGAAAATAAATAGAATGCTAAAGATTATTCAAGACTTACAAGAGGAAGTAGCAACGTTGCAGAATTAGCGTTTACCTCGCCAGAATGCCGCAGCAATACTACCAATTAAGCTATGCGTAAGACTAGACATTGCAGATGGAATTGCAGTTAATGGGTTAATAAAGTTCTCACGTGCAAGAACAACACCTAGTCCAGAATTCTGCATTCCGACCTCTATAGATATAGTTCTTGCAACTAGCTTATCCTTAAGTATCCATCTAGACAATGTGTACCCAATCACAAACCCTATAAAGTGCAAACAAATTACAGCAAGAAGTAAATTAAACCCAGAACTAAGAATTTGTTCCTTTTGTGAACCTATTACACTCGCAACGATCATCGCAATTAATACTACTGCTACTAGCGGAGATATTTTCCCGAGGCTTTTTGCTGACTTAGGTAGATAAGTATTTATTAAGACACCAAGTAATACAGGAACAAAAACAACCTTCAAAGTGCTATAAAAAAGCCCTAAGGCATCCACATCCACCCGACTCCCAACGAGCACACCAGTTAATAGAGGAGTTAACAAAATAGCCGCAGAGGTAGAAAAAGCAGTCATACAAACTGAAAGTGCCACATTTGCTTTTGCCAAAAACGCAACAACATTCGATGCCGTACCACCAGGGCAACACGCTACCAGTACCAAACCAACTGCATACTCATTTGGCAAATTAAAAAGATACCCAAGCGCATAGCCCACAAGCGGCATTACACTAAACTGTAACAACAAACCCAGACCTACCCATTTAGGAAACTGTATTACTTGTTTAAAATCATTAATAGAAATAGTAATACCCATTCCAAGCATTATAAAACCTAATCCATAGGTAATAAAAGGACCATTAAACCAGGTAATTAACGAAGGTTCTATTAATGAAATAGCACATGCAATAATAACCCACAAAGGGAAAAGTGCTGTGAGTTTAGCCAGCATCTACCGACGATTTATTTTTCGAGATAAGATACAATCCCATAAAAGTTAAAGCTCCATTCACAAGAAGTATTTCAAAACCAAATTGATATCCAAATAAGAAATATTCAGAAAACTCATTGAGGAAATAGCATATAATTGGTGATACGATACAAACTATTGGCACAAGCTTATCTTTAACAATTCGACTGGAGAAGATCCCAAAACTAAATAGTCCTAACAAAGGACCGTATGTATACCCTGCCATTTTAAACAACTTCCAAACAACGCTGTCGTCGTTCATGTAGTTAAAACCTATTATTACGAGCATTAGAATTACAGAGAACATCGCATGAACCAAATACCTTTTCTTATTCGATATTTCATCCTCATTGCCTTGAACGAGAAAATCTTTACAAAACGAAGTTGTTAAGGAAGTGAGTGCTGAATCTGCACTTGAATATGCAGCAGCAATTAATCCCAGTAAAAATATTACCGCACCTGCCATGCCCAAATTACTTTTTGCAATTAAAGGGTATAGTAAGTCCCTTTTATCCGGAAGATCCAGTCCTTCTCTACCAGCATACACATATAATAGTGCACCAAGCATCAAAAACAATAAATTCACAAATAAGAGGACAATACTAAACCATAAAATATTCTTTTGTGCTTCCCCAATATTCTTACAACTCATATTCTTTTGCATCATATCTTGGTCTAATCCAGTCATTGTAATGGCTATAAACATCCCACTTAATAAGTGTTTAGGGAAAAAATTACTAGCCCTCCAATCTTCAAAGAAAAATATTTGAGAATACTCGCTAGAAAGAGCAGTACCAAAAAGAGAAAACACGCTACTATCCATTTCTGTAGCCAGTATATAGAAAGTAACTCCTACAGCCAATAGCATAAACAACGTTTGCAGAGTGTCTGTATAAATAATCGTTTTCATTCCACCTTTAAAAGTATAGAGCCATATCAGCATTACAGATAGGATAACGGTAATC